>WTIF01000282.1:0-9871 GCA_011522845.1 Deltaproteobacteria bacterium | reverse complement strand
CTGAAAGCTCTCAATGAGGTTGTATTCGATGCTGTTGAGGGAGAGACCCACGCGATCATTGGACCGAATGGAGCGGGTAAGTCCACATTTCTAAATGTTTGTATCGGCAAACTGGTTCCGGACACGGGTACTGTCATGTTTGATGGTCAAATGATGACTGGTAAGCAGCCACATCAAATTAATCAGGCAGGAATCGTAAGGGTTTTTCAAACTCCAGAAATTTTTCAAGACTTGACGATCTTACAAAATGTCATGATTTCTGCGTTTTCAAAGCGAGATGGGGAGTATCGGTTTAATGCCTTCACCAGCATGCTCTCTGAGAAGAAGGTTCAGCAGGAAGCGGAGAGTATCTTGGAAGATCTGAACATGGAAAGCATGCTCCATAATCATGCGAAGAGCCTTTCAAGGGGGGACAAGCGGAGACTGGAGTTAGCAATGAGTTTGATTCAAAAACCAAAATTGCTTCTACTTGATGAACCCACTGCAGGAATGTCAAGAATTGACACAAACCGTACAATTGAACTGCTTTCAAAAATTAAGCAGAAAGGAATCACTAAAGTGATCATTGAGCATGATATGCATGTGGTTTTCAGTCTCGCAGATCGTATCTCCGTTCTTGCTCAGGGACATGTGATTGCCACCGGGCTTCCTGATGAAATTCGAAAGAGTCCAAAGGTCAAAGAAGCCTATTTGGGAGGGGAGAGCCATGCCTGAGGTAGAATCAACCAAGTTTGATAAGTCACATCCATACCATCGAAAACCGGAAACGGAGCGCAGGCCTTTTTTCTCTTGCTGGGAATTGCAATCCTACTATGGTGAAAGTTATGTCGTGCAGAATATCAGCTTTGACATACGCGAGGGTGAAGTTTTGGCATTACTTGGCCGCAATGGCGCAGGTAAAACTTCTACTCTGCGCACAATTGCGAGGACAGATTCGCCCAGTTTGAAATATGGTGAGATTTGGTTAGATCACCAGCCCATTCATGAGATGACATCCTATCAAGCTGCCCAAAAGGGGATTCAATTAGTGCCTGAAGATCGGCGAATCATCGGGGGATTATCTGTCGAAGAAAATCTGAAGTTGGCTCAGATTGAAGAACCACATGGTTGGTCTTTCGAAAGGATTTATGAATCTTTCCCAAGGCTGGCGGAAAGAAGAAAACAGGAAGCAGTAACGCTATCTGGAGGTGAGCAGCAAATGCTCGCAGTCGCTAGAGCGCTTGCAAGGGATCTTAAGCTATTGATGCTGGATGAACCCTATGAAGGACTTGCCCCAGTCATTCGTGAAGAAATAGCTAGGATTGTTGTGGATATTCGTGATTTGGGTATCACAACGATCATTGTTGAACAAGATGCGATGGCAGTCCTGCAATATTCTGATCGAGCTGTAATTTTGGATAGCGGAGAGATCGCTTTTTCGGGTTCTGCTGCTGAAGTTCGGGACAACAAGCAACTACGTGAGCAATATCTAGCGGTCTGAGGATTTATTCGTCTATTGAAGGAAAAACGTGGGTGAGGTTCTGCGCCCACCCAAATACTTAAGTGGGCTATAGGAAAGTGCGCTTAGAAGTCCGCTTTCTGAGCTGCTCGTAATTCTCTCTTCAAATCCTTGTTTCGCTGCTTTTCTGCTGCCTCACGCTTCAAACGCTTTGCAACGGAGGGTTTGATGTAGAATTTTCTTTTTTTCAATTCCTTGAACAAGCCTTCTCGAATCAAAGTTCTCTTCAATTGCATCATTGACTTGCCGACGTTCCCGTCACGGACTTCAATATTTACAGGCATTCTCCTCGTTTACTGATAGATAAGTATTGTCATTGATTCAAAACTCTCAATCATAACACAAAATTTTTTCTTGACAACCCAAGAATTCAGACTCCTTTGATTCCTGCCTCCATCGTCATCACTGGGCCAACCGCTAGTGGAAAAAGCGATCTTGCGCTAGAACTTGCTCAAAAAATTGAGGGCGAGATCGTCTGCACAGACTCCATGCAGGTTTATCGAGGTTTGGATATTGGGACTGCGAAACCGACGAAAGCAGAGCAATCAGCAGTACCACATCATCAGATCGACCTTTGTAACCCTGATGAACATTATTCAGCAGGGCAATATGCCCGTGATGCTGAAAATACTCTGAACAAACTAGGAAAACGTGGAAAGATACCAATTCTTGTTGGGGGTTCGGGGCTTTATTACAAGGCACTCATCTATGGATTGGACGAGATGCCACCGATACCTGAAGTAATCAGGCAGTCAGTATTGAATGATTGGAAAATAAGAGGTTTTGAAGAGTGTTATCAAGAACTAGCCAAGTGTGACCCAGAGTTGGCATCCAGACTTTCTCCTCGTGACGCGACAAGAGTACAAAGAGGTCTTGAGATCTTTCGTGCCACAGGAAAAAAAATGAGTTCTTTCCAAAAAAATAAGCTTGGCAATCAGACAACTCGGTTTCCGGTCAAGATCTTTGGTGTTCACTGGGAGCGAGAAGCCCTCTACGAAAGAATTAACCTGCGAACTGAAGCCATGATGAAAATTGGCTGGATCGAGGAAGTAATAGCTTTGCTGGAGTTTTATTCGCCTTCACTCTCACCTCTGAACGGGCTTGGATACAAACAAATCATTGCTTACTTGAACGGTGAAATAAATTACGCTCAGATGGTCGCGGAAATTCAACAGAAAACCAGGAATTTTGCGAAACGGCAACTTACATGGTTTCGTCAAGAAAAAAGTCTGAAATGGTTTGAAATCGACAAAAGAGAACAAGTGTTTCAAGCAACGGAAGCCTTTCTTTCATCGTATCATTGACTTTGCTTCATCAAAAAAAGAACTAACAGCAGAATCCCGATTTTCAGTGATTGGGATTCATCAACTTGATTTCTCTGGGGGGATCATCACTTGCAGAGTATTGTTGAATTTTCTCCGTGACAAAATTCGATTAACCTAGTCTACCTAAGTCCGGGAAACTTTATGCCGGGCCCGCCAAATTCTACTCCTAAAAAAAATCCAACCCCCAAAGATCAAAAAAGTGTCTCCATGAGCATTTTGAAAAATGCTGGAGTCGTTACTATTTTTACCTTGCTCTCCAGAATCATGGGTGCGGTGAGAGATCTTTTTATCGCCAACATATTTGGTGCGGGCTTGGTCACAGATGCTTTCATCCAAGCCTTCACAATTCCAAATGTTTTTCGAAGGTTGACAGCCGAAGGCTCTATGACCTTAGCATTTCTTCCGATTTACTCCGAAATTCGGGAGCAAAGATCGGCGGAGGAAGCGAGGCGATTTGCTTCCAGAGTGTTGGGCCTAGTCCTTTTTAGTACTGGTCTGATCTGCGCACTTGGGATGATTTTCAGCCCTCAACTTGTTTTGTTGTTTGCAACTGGCTTTGCAGAAGATGTGGAAAAATTTCAGCTAACAACTGATTTAAATCGGTTGATGTTCCCCTACTTGATGTTAGTTTCTGTCGTGGCTTGGTCGATGGGGATTTTGAATGCTGAAAAAAGATTTGCTGCCCCAGCCGCAGCTCCAATCTTTTTGAATTTAGCGATCATTGGTGGTGCCATTGGTCTAGCACCGTGGTTAGAGCGGCCTATAGAAGGGTTGGGATGGGGTGTACTGCTTGGAGGGCTTCTTCAGGTCCTGTTACAAATTCCTTCACTACTTAGGGTCGAACAATCTTTGCTCCCAAAAGTTTTCTGGTTGGATCCAGAGGTTAAAAGACTACTAAAATTGTTAGGACCTTCTCTTTTTGGAGTAGCAGTTTACCAAATCAACATTATCATCCTTCGCAATCTCGCCAGTTTTTTGCCGGATGGACAAGTGACTTATTATTATAACGCGAGTCGGTTGACAGAATTTGTTCTGGGTGTGTTTGCGTTTGCGATTGCCACTGCCAGTTTTCCTGAACTTAGCCTTCAAAAAGCTAGAACAGATTGGTTAGAGGTTGAGAAAACTTTGAAACTAAGTTTTCACACAACATTTTTGATTGTCTTTCCGGCCACTGCTGGTCTGATCGGGATGGCAGAACCAATCGTAAGCATTCTTTTCAGACATGGGGCTTTTACTTGGCTGGATGTTCAGGCAACTGCGATCACTTTAATGATTTTTGCCTCCAGCATCCCAGCCGTTGCAGCTGTACGATTGTTGGTGGCGCTCTTCTACGCTATGCAAGATACTCAGGGGCCAGTCAAAGCTTCATTATTTAGCATGATTTTGACAGGAGGATTAGGGTGGTGGTTGAGTGGAATTTGGGAGGTGGCAGGGTTGGCCTTGGCGCTTTCTTTGGGCACTTGTGGACAATTCCTTGTACTGTGCTGGCTTTTGCAAAGAAAGCAACTGCCTTTGAAGAAATTTTGGTCTTTGAAAATCCTGTCTAGATATTTCTTCTCGGCTTTTTTTATCGGGATCGGAGTTTGGAGTATCAGCCAGCAAAATGATTGGGAATTAGGCCCTGCATCAACGATGAACTGGTTACTATTTTCAACAATGCTGCTTTGTGCAGGATTAGTCTATTTTTCAATCCTTAAAATTACTGGAGATCCCTACCTGACTGATGTGTTGAACAGATTGAGCAAACGACCACAAACTTTGAAATAACTCGGATCTTTGGAAGTCACCTCAGAAACCCTCAGAAAATCAGGTTAATTCTTCCGCTCTTTTGATCAAAGGATCAATAATTCCTGCCTCAGAAAACCCTTTCTGTCGTAAGTGGCAAGCGGGACAGGTTCCACATGGTGGAAAAGTACCATTGTAGCAGGTATGGCTGAAAGATAGGGCTTCTAAAGCTCCCAGCTCTTGAGCCTTCCTGACAGTTTGAGCCTTGGTTAACCACATCAGGGGAGTATGCAGCACAAACTGTCTTTCCATGCCCAGATTTAACGCTAACTGCAGAGCCTCAATTGTGTTTTTTCTACAATCTGGGTACCCACTGTAGTCAGTTTGACAGACGCCTGTCACGATGTTTTCGATTCCCAATTGCCAGGCTCTTGCTGCTGCAAAACTCAATAAAATCAGATTTCGTCCTGGTACAAAGGTGTTCGGTAAGTCATCCTCGATAATTTTTTCTTGATGAGCTTTAACCTCTTCACTACCCGTCAAAGCATTTCCACCTAATTCTGCAAAAGTGCCAACGGACAGAACCTCATGGGGAACAGCTGCAAATTGAGCAATCTTTTTTGCGCACTCCAACTCGATTCGATGTCTTTGGCCATAATCGAAAGTCAGTGTCCTCACCTCTTCAAAGTGTTTGAGCGCCCAGTAGAGGCATGTTGTGGAGTCTTGACCACCTGAAAAAACTACAAGTGCGCTTTTAGCCTGAGAAGAATTATTCATCGTCAAGTTCGGATTAGCATTATTTGATAATACAAATTGTTTCTAAAAGCTTATGGGTAAGCTTTAAATTAATAGCATACAGTCACCGTAGCTAAAAAAGCGGTACTTTTCCCTAACGGCTTCTTCGTAGCACGACAACAACCGTTGCCTGCCACAAAGAGATGCTACCAACATCAGCAAAGTGGATTTAGGGAGATGAAAATTAGTCAGCAATCCCTGGATCATCTTGAATTGAAAGGGTGGGTAGATAAAAATCTTTGTCGTTCCACTTAACTTGGGCTCATCTTCCCAAGCCAATGTTTCCAACACTCGGACCACGGTTGTGCCTACAGCAACAATACGTCGTCCCTCTTTCTGGTAGTGATTTAATCTGCTCCAAACACCGGCATCAATCTCATATTGTTCTTCGTGCATCCGGTGTTGTCTGGGATCATCGACTTTCACTGGTTCGAATGTCCCCCTGCCAACGTGTAGGGTCACTTCCTCAATTGGAATTTTTCGTTCAGACAGTTTTTCCAAAATCCCATTTGTAAAATGTAAGCCTGCTGTGGGTGCTGCTACTGCTCCTTGCTTTTTAGCATAGACAGTTTGGTAACGCTCCTTGTCGCTTAAACCGGTTAACTCATCGGCATTTTTTCTGGAAATGTATGGTGGCAGTGGGGCATAACCTTCTCTCTCTAATGTTTCACTGAGTTGTGTCGGTTTCTCGAAAGAAAGAACCCAACTACCGTCTTCAAGCCGCTCAATGGCTTTCGCCTTGAGAGTCTTACCGAAGAAAAGGATTTCCCCCGATTTAATTTTTTTGGCCTTTTTGATCAACGCTTCCCATCTTCCTTTTTCGATTTCCCTTGTTAGAAGTGCCTCTAGTGCAGCACCAGTTGCCCGTTTCCCTAGTAGTTTTGTTGGGAGAACCTTAGTGTTATTGAGTACCAAGACAGTATCATCTGGCAATAAATCGATTATTTCATCAAACCGATAATGAGAGCGATCATGACTTTCTAAAGGGAGATACATCAATTTCGAGAGTTCTCTTCGGGAAGCTGGGTGTTGAGCGATCAGGTGAGGAGGAAGATGAAAATCGTAAGAGGCAAGTGTCCAATCTGGGTTCAAGTTGTTCAAAATCTAATTTCTTTAGGGAGTTAACGCATGATGTGGGTGGGTAATTTTGACCATCCAATCGTTGGTTCTGGGTCATCAGGAATAATGGATAGCTTGGTATCTTCTGTGTCAAGTACCTTAGTTTTTAGCATAGCCATTCCGACGTAAGCTCCATCATGGCTGGAGGCTGAAATCGTTGTGACTTCCCCAACTAACTCGCTTCCAAAAAACAAGGGTGATGCATCATAAATGTTTGCTGAATCTGGAATTGATAGGCTAACAAGCTGTTTTTGTGGTCGCCCCCGAAAAAAAAGGCGTGCATTGGGCTCTTGGCCGATATAGCAACCTTTATCAAATGAAATGTAGTTTTTGAGGGCGGCTTCCTGAGCAAAGTTGTCAGTGGTATAGTCTCTACCAAATACTGGAACGCGCTCGATGAGATCCATTTCGTTCCATGCGTTCCAACCAACCCAGCCGCAATCTTCTTGATCTAAAAGTCTATTGGCTACATTTTCAACATCTTTTCCTGGAATCAATAAGCTATAATGTTCAACCCCTGGGTGTTGATGCTTTGTGCAAAGAATTTTTTTGTCGACGCCAGATGTTTCAGATGCGCTGCTAGACCCGTTCAATTCAAGAATTTCTAAAACTTTATGCGATCTCGGTCCTCGCAAATCCAAGCGTAAAATAGAGGGTGTAAGGAGTTGGAATTCAAAATTTTCCCGAATATGAAACTTATCTAATAGATTGGCTACTTGAAAGCCTTCTCCAGGGTAGCTACTTAGGACCCAACTATGCTGTGAAGTCCTCCATATCTCTAAAACGTGTTGAATCTTCCCTTTGCTTTGGCAAATTAGAGCAGGTTGGATTTGATTGATTTCAATTTTCTCTAGATCTGCTGAGACCATTCCCTGCAGGAAATTTTTCGCATCAAACCCATTCAATTCAAGCAGTAGCCAGGCTTTTCGATCAAAAAGCCCTGAACTCTTTTGCAAATATCTAAGTTCTTTTTCGATCCCAATTGAATACTTCTCAACAACGGCAAGACGGTCAAAGAAGCTAGAATTGGCGCCTGCTTTTTGATGATGTCCATCAAGAGTCTTGACTGGATTCATACAAAAGATCCCTATAAAGATTTGTCTGTCAGCTAAGTGCTAGCAATTTAAATGATGATCACCCAATTGGGTAGTATTTTTGGAGAATTTCAGGTGGCTTCCATTATTTCAGGAAAAGAACTGAGTCAACAAATCCTCTCAGAATTGCAATCTGAAGTCTTTACAATTAAGAAAGAGCTAAACATCAGCCCATGTTTAGCGGTGATTCTTGTTGGGGACGATCCAGCCTCTAGGGTATATGTTGCCAATAAGCGTCGCACGTGTGAGGAGATTGGGATTATTTCGAAGGCGTATGATCTGCCCGCTTCAACATCAATGAAGGAATTGCTGAAGATCATTCATGAATTGAACAACTTAACAGATGTGCATGGTATTCTTTGCCAGTTTCCATTGCCAAGCGGAATGAGTGAACAGCAAGCAGTTATGGGAATAGACCCCGCAAAGGATGTTGATGGATTGCACCCTCTGAATGTTGGATTGCTCGCTACTGGCCAACCAAAATTTGTCTCCTGTACACCCTTGGGAGTATTGGAAATTTTGAAAAGATATAAAGTTGAAACAGCTGGGAAACAGGTTGTCGTACTTGGGCGAAGTAATCTCGTTGGCAGACCATTGTCAATATTGCTTTCTCAAAAAGAGTGGGATGCGACTGTTACAATTTGTCATTCCAAAACTAGAGATCTGGAAAGTCATGTTCAACGAGCTGACATCGTCATAGCAGCTATTGGACAGCCAAATTTTGTTACCGGTGAAATGCTTAAGAAGAATGCTGTAGTGATTGACGTTGGAATCAATCGACTCGCATCATCTGATCCCAACAAAAAAGGTAAGCTATGTGGAGATGTTGATTTTGAAGCTGCTTCCGACAAAGCTAGACTAATTACCCCTGTTCCAGGTGGAGTTGGTCCTATGACGATTGCAATGTTGATGAAGAACACTGTATTGGCTGCTAGATTGCAAAACTGCTCTCAACCAATAAAAAATGGATTTTAAGCAAAAATTCCATTTAAAATTTCTTCAAATTTCCAGATTTACTGACGATTTTAAAAAATCCTTGACAAAGTTTTTTTGGGAGGTAGCTTAATTTTGAAATATGCCTGCCAAATCTATTCAGAATCCATAATAATACTCCCTTTGCTTTCAGTAAGATAATTTCTAAAGTTTCTTCCAAAGTACTACCCTCGTACAAAAGACCCTTTTAACTTCTTTTTGATAATTCTCAGGAACACCTCGTTAAATTACGGAATCCATCCGTAAAGGCTTTCAGGTGCCCAAGTTAACTCGAACCAACCCTTGTCTTCCCCCTCCAGGAAAACTATGCGTGAACACGAAAACAGATCCCGCCACGACGCTCCAGAAACATTGAATTTGATTGAACTCAAAAAAAAGGACATCAATTCCCTGATCAAAATTGCTAGGGAATACAATATTGAAAACGCAAACAGTATGCGTGTTCAGGATTTGATATTTGCCTTGCTGCAAGCTCAAACAAAGCAGAATGGAGTAATTTATGGTTCGGGTGTTTTAGAAACACTACCCGATGGATTTGGTTTCCTGAGAGCCCCAGATTATAATTATTTACCCGGTCCAGATGATATTTATGTGTCTCCTTCACAGATCCGCAGATTCAATATGCGTACGGGGGATACAATCTCTGGGCATATAAGGCCGCCCAAGGAAAGTGAGCGCTATTACGCCCTGCTTAAGGTTGAAGAAGTCAATTTCCGTCCACCTGATCAAGCCTTTGAAAAAATACTTTTCGACAACTTAACACCGCTTTATCCTGAGGAACGGCTCTCTTTGGAAAGAGGAGACAAGGACCTCACCACTCGTGTAATTGATTTGGCAGCTCCGATTGGTAAGGGTCAACGAGGTCTGATTGTAGCTCCACCAAGGACTGGAAAAACCATGATTCTCCAGTCGATTGCTAATAGCATCACTACGAATCATCCTGAAGTTGATTTGATAGTACTTCTGATAGATGAACGACCGGAAGAAGTCACAGATATGCAACGCAGTGTTCGTGGAGAAGTGATTAGCTCAACTTTTGACGAGCCTGCCACAAGACATGTTCAAGTCTCTGAAATGGTTTTGGAAAAAGCCAAAAGACTGGTGGAACACCAACGTGACGTTGTGATTCTCTTGGATTCCATAACCAGACTCGCAAGAGCCTATAATTCAGTGGTTCCACCAAGTGGGAAAATACTCTCAGGGGGAGTTGATTCAAACGCCTTGCATAAACCAAAGCGCTTCTTTGGTGCAGCTCGAAATGTCGAGGAGGGAGGATCACTGACGATCATTGCGACGGCACTGATTGAGACAGGCTCTAGAAT
>WTIF01000240.1 GCA_011522845.1 Deltaproteobacteria bacterium | reverse complement strand
ACAACATTCTTGACGGAAACAGCAAGTACAAGATTGTTGCTGAGCAAACCGCTAACTGGTCGCGAGATCAGGGGATGTCAGTTACAGAAAACATTCTGACGGGTCTAGGCAGTGCTCCTGATGTGATCAATGCTGCTAACGACGATATGGCGTTGGGTGCGATGGAAGCTGTCAAGGCGCGTGGAATTGATGTTAAAATTCTTGGTTTTGATGCTCTTCCAGAAGCGATTGCCGCAGTGCGTGATGGCTCCTTGATGGCGACAGTGGAGCAGTTTCCTGGAGGCCAAAGCAAGACCGCTTTGAACCTACTGGTGAATGACCTACGTAGTGAGATGAAGGCCTACAACCGGGTGATTTTTCTCAATCCTATCACTATCACCTCTGATAACTACCAAAGCAACGCCGAGAGAATTGGCGAAGTGAAGTAGTTTTCCAACTATCTGGGGGGATCTTGTTCGAGATCCCTCTTCCCTTCTTTGATTCCACAACATGCTCGGTAATCGAAAAAACCTTCTCTACTACGTAGGGTTGTTCTCTCCTCTTATCTTTTTGATCCTGCTCGTCCTTGTCTTTTCACTGTTGCACCCAAGATTTCTGCATCCGTTGAATATCTTCAATGTGATGCGCCAGATTTCCATTGCAGGTCTGATTGCCTTAGGTATGACCTTCGTGATCATTGTACGGGGCATTGATTTGTCAGTCGGTTCCCTGCTGGCCTTGTGTGGTTTGGTCGGAGCGGGGATCGCCAAGGGGGGACTCGTGGAGAGATTTTCTGTAGGAGCCAACGCGGATCTTGTAAATCCCTGGTACTGGGCCCTGATCGGGTCAGTAGGAATTGGTTTGCTTGCCGGAGCGCTAAACGGCCTGTGCATTACCAAGCTTAGAGTACCCGCTTTTGTGGTGACTCTTGGTGGGCTCTCAGCGTATCGGGGAGCCGCCTTGATTGTGTCAGATGGAGGTCCAATCAGTGGTTTTGATGATGCCTATCGCTGGATTGGTCAAGGAAAAATCGGGGAAGTGCCGGTTCCTGTGATTATCTTTCTAGTGTTCATCATCCTCTGCCATATCGTGTTGCGCTACACGGTTTATGGACGTCACATCTACTCCGTGGGTGGCAATCCCGAAGCCGCTCGCCTGGCGGGTATCAACACAGATTTGATCATCACCAGCACGTATGTCATCACGGGGTTTTTTGTTGGACTTTCGGCCTTCATTTTGTCGGCAAGGCTAAATTCTGCGGAAGCGGTAGCAGGGATGGGCTACGAATTAACAGTCATTGCGGCAGTGGTGGTTGGAGGAACGAGTCTCTTTGGGGGTACTGGGAATATTCTGGGAACGATCATTGGAGCCATTCTGTTTGGAGTCCTGCAAAATGGGCTCGTTCTGCTCAATGTCTCTTCCTATATCCAGCAAATCATCATTGGAATCATCTTGATTCTCGCGGTGGCCTTTGACCGATTCAGTAAATCAACCAGGCAGGTCTGAAGATGGAAACGGCAGACTACATTGTAGAGATGAACAACATCTCTAAGAGTTTCAGTGGGGTTCAGGCTCTGAAGAACGTGAGCATTAACCTCAAAAAAAATGAGGTAGTTGGCATTGTTGGACACAACGGTGCTGGGAAGTCGACCTTGATCAAGATCCTCTCTGGGGCAATTCGAAAGGATTCTGGGACAATCTTGATCAATAAGTCTCCGGTGGATCTAGCTGGGCCCAAGGTGGCCAGAAATCTGGGTATCGAAACGATCTACCAAGATTTAGCACTTGCGGGGAATCTCGATGTAGCGGCCAATTTCTTTTTGGGCAATGAGAAAAGTCGCTATTTCTTCTTGAGAAACCACTCAATGCGAGAAGAAGCGAAGCGAGTGCTAAAGGAACTCAAAATCCGAATTGAGTCCTATACTGTTCCTGTAGACTTCTTATCTGGCGGACAACGTCAGGCAATTGCAATTGGCAGAGCAATTTACAATAAGGCCAAGGTTTTGGTAATGGATGAGCCTACGGCAGCCTTGGGAATCGAGGAGACTCGCCGAGTTGGGGAGTTGATCAATCAGTTGAAAAAGCAAGACGTTGGGATCTTTTTAATCAGCCATGACATTCATGATGTCTTTGATTTTTGTGATCGGATTGCGATCTTGAAAAATGGTAAAATTGTGGAAATTTGCCGTTCTGCTGATGTCACTAAAGATGATGTGATCTCGATGATTATTAAGGGGAGTTGGTAGGATTTATTTTGAACCCTTAAGGCACCACAAAGTAATCGACAATTATAACAAAACTACCGAAAAAGATTATACTTCAAAATTGCGTAGATTGCCCTAAAGCCATCCTTCCAGCCAATTTTTTTTCCTTCGTCATACCAGCGGTGGTGATAGCGAATTGGGCGTTCTGTGAATGTGAGACCATTGCGAACCCATCGTGCTGTCAATTCGATCTCGATTCCGAATCTTGATTCACAAAGTTGATCAGCGATGGCCGTGAAATGTTCGCGTTTCGACATTTTGTAACACGTTTCAACATCGCTCAAGCGAATTCCAATTCCGATGCTCGCAAACAAGCTGATTCCATGATTCACCATTTGATGCCACCAAGGTGATAGCTGCCGTTCACAGTGACCATATCGTGTCCCGTAAACAACATCTGCGTCACCATCCAGCAGTGGCTGCAGAAGGGCACGGAAATCGTTGGGGTCATACTCCTGATCCGCATCTTGAATGACGATGACTTGCCCTGTTGCCATGTCAATTCCAGTCCGAATTGCGGCTCCTTTTCCACGATTGGAGGGGTGGTGGCACACTTGAATGCCCTCGACGGATTGGAACTCATCAAGTGCTTCTGCGGTCCCATCCGTGCTGCCGTCGTCCACCAGAATGATTTCCATGGGTAGCCC
>WTIF01000407.1 GCA_011522845.1 Deltaproteobacteria bacterium | reverse complement strand
CTTCTGAGCCATGTCGATGTTCTGAAAGGTGTTGAAGGAGCGGGCTGGCGCAATTTCATTCAGGAAAGAATCCTGCTCTGCGTTGAAAGTCAGTTGCTGTTCCAGGATCGGTGGTGGATAGTTGACCCGCATCGTCACTTCGAAACCATCATAGGGTTCCACGTAGAGATACTTCTGGTCGGGGTCTTCTTCACCGATGCTGAGTTTCTCGCAAATCACCGCTTCTGTCACCTCAGCGTCCTGATCCACGGTTCCTGCTTCGTCGAGCAATCGGGCAAAATCAAGGGCTGAGCCGTCCACATTTGGGATTTCTTCATCGGCCTTGATCAACACATTGTCCAGCCCAGCCATCGACAAAGCAGCCATCAGGTGCTCCACCGTGCGGACACGTCGATTCTCCCGGGCCAGCACCGTAGAGTTAGCGGTAAAGCTCTGCTGGCTCTGTGCATGCTGATAATCTTCCAGGCTCGTGATTCTGCCAGGAATGGAGATGCCGTCGAGGGTTTGAAACTGAATCCCACTGTTGGGAGGAGCTGGACTGAGAATGATGCCTGTGTTGCGACCACTGAGCAGTCCAGTGCCATTGAGGACTACGTTATCACCAAGAGTACACTGGGGACGTCCAGACTTGCGCAGCTCTACGGATTGCCGATTGGTTGCGGGCTGGTAGGGTGCTGTCTCGATCCGGGTGTCGGAAGGTAGAATCGCTTCCTCATCTGGTTGAGTCGCTCGCAAAGCACCGGTGATCTTGTCCAACAACACATCCAGGTGCAGTGGCTTTTCCAAAAAGTCCCGGGCTCCCAGCTTGATCGCGCTGACAGCCGCTTCAATCCCGGCGTGTCCACTCATCATGATCACGGGCAGCTCGGGCTGTTCGTTGCGCAGATTCTTAAGGATCGCCATGCCGTCTTCGCCAGGAAGCCAGATATCGAGTAGCACCAAGGACATTGGCTGCTCTTTCAGAGCGTCGTAAAATTCCTGCGCATGCGCACAGCAGCGTACCGGATAGCCCTCATCTTCAAGTACGGCGGCCAGACTACTACGAATCGCCGGTTCATCATCAACGACCACGATTGGATTCATGCGACTCCTGCAGGAAAGGATAACAAGGCGGATGGAATTGTCGGCTAGTGTGCACTCATCATACCGAGCTTTGGCAGAAATAGGGCAAGAAAATCTGCAAATCTTGATCATTTGTTGGAACCACCACCCATGAGCGAGAACTACGCTTCACAAGACTCTACCGTACTCCAGGTGGATCAACTGACACTTGAATTTGGTGGATTGCGTGCCCTGGATCACCTGAGCTTTCAGGTCCAATCCCAGGAAATTCTGGCGCTGATTGGTCCCAACGGTGCTGGCAAGACCACCTGCTTTCAGTGCATAACGGGCTTTCTTCCTCCAAAGCTTGGGGAAATACACCTGCATCCTCCCCATCATCAAACACAACGACTGAACGGCCTCAAGCCCTACCAAATCGCCCAGCTGGGTGTGGCTCGCACCTTTCAGAGCATCCGCCTCTACGAAAAACAGAGTGTGCTGGAGAACGTGATGATGGGGCGTCAGATCCGTACCAAAACTAGTACGTTGGGTGTGCTCCTGCGAGATCGACGCACCAGCGTAGCAGAACAGCAGATTCGTGAGGATTCCTTCCAAATGCTGCAGCGTATGGAACTGGAACAATACGCTCAGGCAACTGCGGATAGCCTACCCTATGCCGCCCAACGGCGTTTGGAGATTGCTCGGGCGCTGGCTACTGATCCCTTTCTATTGCTGCTCGATGAACCGGCAGCTGGCATGAATCGGCAGGAGACAGAAGAACTGGACGAGCTGCTGGTAGAGCTTCAGAAAGAGTTCCAGCTGACGATCCTGCTGATCGAGCACGACATGCGGCTGGTGATGAAGATTTCGGATCGAATCATTGTGCTGGACCATGGACGCAAGATCGCAGAAGGCCCACCACAGGAGATTCGCCAACATCCTGAGGTGATCCGAGCTTATCTTGGGGAGCAGGCCATCTCATGATGCTGAAACTACATAACTTGGTCAGTGCTTATGGCAACATCCTCGCTCTGCAGGGCGTCTCTCTTCATGTGAAACCGAGTGAGATCGTGACCATCCTGGGCAGCAATGGCGCTGGCAAGACTACCTTATTGATGGCCATCGCTGGGCTCGTGCCACCCCGCCAGGGAGAAATTCTGTGGGAAGGAAGACCAATTCAGCAACTGACTCCAGATCAGATCAAAGCGCTGGGTATTGGGCTGGTCCCCGAAGGTCGACGCATCTTCCCAGAATTCACTGTGCTGGAAAATCTACGAATGGGGGCCTACCTGCGTCGCGATCGGGAACCCATCCGAGAAGATTTGGAGCGAATGATGGAGCTCTTTCCGATCCTCAATCATCGACAGTCACAGCTCGGAGGAACCCTCAGCGGTGGTGAGCAACAAATGCTGGCGATTGCTCGGGCGCTGATGGGACGCCCCCAACTACTATTGCTCGATGAACCATCTCTCGGACTGGCCCCCATGGTCGTGCAGCAAATCTTCGAGATCCTGTGCCAAATCCACCAGCAACAACAAACGACGATCCTGCTGGTTGAGCAGAACGCCCACCTCGCTCTCCAACTCGCAGACCGAGGCTATCTCCTGGAAAATGGCAAAATTCAATTGACCGATACCGCAGCCAATCTACTGGGCAATGAGGCTGTTCAGCGAGCCTATCTGGGTGGGTGAGGAGGACCTCAGCCAAAAAATTGCCACCCCTCATCCATCCCAATGGGAATCTTCTTTCCACAAGAGAAGGCAACAAGATCCATCCAGAAAAGAGATTCTAGGAGAGTCAGCGTGAGCACCCTACATTTCGACAGAGGACTTCAGCACCTTTCAGAGTCAGA
>WTIF01000450.1 GCA_011522845.1 Deltaproteobacteria bacterium | reverse complement strand
TGTTGAGTAAAGTGCGAAATAACTAGGCTACTCGGTATCCATAGTACCAAACATTCGGAACGGTTCCGAAATTGCGGACAGTATGGATAGCCTGTGCGGGGATAAAAATTTCTTCTCCGATTACTGGTCTGTGAATTACCCCTGCGACCTGAATATCTATCTGCCCCTCTGCCAAAATCACTACTTCCTCGATTGAATGTGAAAAATCTTGTCAGATTCTCTCCGATGGATCTCGAAAGATTCCGAAGCTGAAACCCCGGGATCCTCATTGCTGACGTATTTTCGTTGCGTTCTTTTGAAATACTTCTTTGAGTGTTCGATGAATTAAAGTGAACTACGCACAGCAAGTAGTTCATACTCCTGAAAAGAGATTCCAGACATAATTGCTTCCACTTTGAAATGGAAATATCAGCAAAAAAACTCTGAGATTTTATTTCAAGTGAACTCAGACTTTTCATCTGAAGCCAACGAAACTATCTTTGAGACCAAGGTCTATAATTCTCTGAGTCAAAAAACTATTCAGGAAGAACCGCTTTATGACAACTGTGAAAGCTGCCGATGGGGCAACTGTCCAAAAAATTACCATTACCAATGGCCCCGCAAGAGCTCAATTGATTAGTTATGGAGCTACCCTAACGGAATTCCGACTGGAGGGAATCCCTTATTCTCTGGCATTGGGTAGTCCTGATCCAGAGAACTATTTCGGAAAAATGCGATATTTCGGCGCTATTGTAGGGCCCATTGCGAATCGAATTGCACAAGGCCAGGCACTACTTGATGGTCAAAGTTTAAAGCTGGCAGTGAATGAGAACGGGAATGCACTTCATGGGGGACCGGAGGGAATCTCTCAGAAGAACTGGCAGGTTGAGGAGTTGGAATCGGATCGAGTCACCTTTTCTGTGCAGACATCGGACGGAGAAAGTGGTTTGCCTGGACCGCTTGAAATCAAAGTGAGCTATTCGATCCAGAATGACGGTGCCCTCAAAATTGAGATTTCTGCAAAGAGTGAAAAACCAACATTCTGCAATCCTGCTTTCCATGGATATTGGTGCCTGAATAATGAGGGGTTAGGGGGTCACAAGCTGACGATCCATGCGGATCACTTTCTGCCAACAAATGAAGCCCTGATTCCAACCGGAGAGATACAGTCTGTAGACGGTACTCCCTATGATCTGAGGCAGCCAAAAGCTTTGCCTTCGGAAATCAGCCTGGATACCAATTTCTGTTTGAATGGAGGTGGTCTTCGTGAGGCAGCCCGACTAGAAAAAGAGGAGCTGACAATGATCGTGGAAACAGACGCTCCTGGATTGCAAGTGTATGATGCAGCTCGACTAGATACTTCCCCTGTTCTTGGTCATTCGGGGAAGCCTTATGGTGGGCATGCAGGCATTGCAATGGAACCACAAGTTTGGCCGGATGCTCCAAATCAGGAAAACTTTCCGTCTATCACCTTACGTCCGGGGGAGCGTTTCAGTCAGACATCTTTCTTCCGCTTCATCCGGAAATAACCCGAAAGATTGCTAGATCAAGCACTAACTTCTGGAATTTTCGCAAAGCGAAGGTCTGTCACTTCTGCAACACGAACAGGGAGTCCTTCCTTTGCGGAGCAAATTGCTGCCATCGTGGTTTGCACATCTCGCTTTCCGTCTTCTCCGGTGTAGCTTGGTTTGCGGCCACCGATGAGCGCCTCAATGAACTCATTGATCTGGTTTTGATGCGCTTTGCTGTAATACGAAACCTCAGACTGCCAGATATCGTCTCCGCCCTCATCAAACCGAAAAGTTTTAGTTTCTTTATCCTTGCGGTGAAGAATAAGATGCGTGTCTTCCCCCATCCATTGAAGTCCTCGGCCGCCTTCCCCCAGCACTTCGATCATTCCCCGATCACCAATTATGCTCAAACTGAAGCCATACATCGGGTCGAACTTCCCATTGAGTGTCTCAGCTCTCATCCAGACCCCTTGACAGGCAGGATCTTCATAGGTCCAGGTGATGATCGGAATGTCCCCTGAGTCCTCTGGACGGTAAACGTGCGTTTCGCCTTCATCGACTTGGTAAGCAGCCTTCATCCAGCTGATGTCCGATTTCAGTGCATAGACTTCCTTGATTCTTGACCCCATTAGGTATTCAGCTGTTGCAAAGAAATGAACGCAATGATCAAACATCCAAGGGAAGCCCGCACCCCCGGCCTTTTTGGAGTCCATCCGCCATCCCCGATGATCATCTGTTACTGGACGGCCGGTCTCAAGTACTCCAGGACGTTCGACCCAGGATCCAAATCGCTGACGTATCTGCTGAGGCTTACCGATTTCACCAGCTTCAATTAAAGTTCGGGCCTTTTGGAGAGAGGTCATGAAAATGTAGGACTCACCGACCATCAAGGTCACGCCCTTGGAACGAGCGGCCTCACAAACCTCCTGACCTTCAGTCAACGTCAAACAGAATGGCTTTTCACAGAGAATATTTTTTCCTGCCATGGCTGCTGCCAGTGCCATTGGAGAGTGCAAAATTGTCGGAGTAGTGATATCTACGGTGTTGATCTCTGGATCTTTTAGCAACTGCTCGTAAGAGGTGTAGGTTCTGGGGATGCCATACTTATTTGCAATTTCCTTGGAACGAACTGCATCTAGGTCACAAACGGCTAGGACCTCTGAATCAGGGTGGGCTGAATAAGCCTTGAGATGGCTCTCACAGACCATACCCAAGCCAACGAGACCTACACTCACTTTTTCAACTTTCATATTTTGACCATGATTCCAGATGATTACACAGAAACACGAAGGCAATTGCGTCCAATGATCGCATCACTGACTATCGGTTTTTCAATGAATCGGCACGTTCTGGCAAAAGGATACTCCAATGTCTGAAATTTCAAAGGGGCTCGCCAACGGATTGACCAATTATGGGGATCCAG
>WTIF01000153.1:9321-11733 GCA_011522845.1 Deltaproteobacteria bacterium | reverse complement strand
TAGCGAGCAGGTTGCCACAGCAGTCGATGCCTATTCCTTCAGCCAACCACTTGGAGTTGTAGCCGGTATCACGCCTTTCAATTTTCCCGCGATGGTTCCGATGTGGATGTATCCGATGGCGATCGCTTGTGGGAATTCCTTCATTCTCAAACCCTCTGAAAAGGATCCCAGTGCATCCTTGATTATGGCCGAATTACTTCAACAGGCCGGCTTGCCTGATGGGGTCTTCAATGTGGTGCAAGGTGGCCGTGAAGCGGTTGAGGCCTTGTTGGATCACCCAGGTATTTCTGCAATCAGCTTTGTAGGTTCGACCCCCATCGCTCGAGCCATCTACCAACGTGGAACCGCAAATGATAAGCGGGTTCAGGCCCTGGGTGGAGCAAAAAATCACATGATCATCATGCCTGATGCAGACCTCGATCAAGCTGCCAGTGCTTTGATGGGAGCTGGCTATGGCAGTGCTGGCGAAAGGTGCATGGCGATCTCTGTCGCAGTCCCCGTCGGAGAAGAAACAGCCAATGCTTTGATGGAGCGTCTGATTCCTCAAGTCAAAGCGCTCAAAATTGGGAATGGGATCGAACCTGGTCAGGACATGGGGCCACTGGTGACAAAAGAACACAGAGACAAGGTTGCAGCATATGTGGATAGCGGAGTCGAACAAGGAGCCAAGCTACTCGTTGATGGGCGAGGCTTCAAGGTACCTGGTCATGAAAATGGTTTCTTCATCGGAGGTTGCCTGTTTGACCAGGTCACTCCAGAAATGGAAATCTACAAAAATGAGATCTTCGGACCTGTGCTTTCCACGGTCAGGGTTGACTCCTATGAAGCTGCGATTGATCTGGTCCACAATAACCCCTATGGGAACGGTATCGCTATCTTTACTAGAGATGGTGACACTGCGCGCGATTTCGTCAGCAAAATTGAGGTTGGTATGGTCGGAGTAAATGTTCCAATTCCAGTACCAGTTGCATTCCATAGCTTTGGTGGATGGAAACAATCTCTGTTCGGTGACCATGATATCTACGGACCGGAATCCATAAACTTCTACACCCGCCTCAAGGCCGTCACTTCCCGTTGGCCAACAGGAATCAAAGAAGGGGCAAAGTTTAATTTCCCTACACTCTGATCGCCTGAAATCATGAGCAGAGGGGGATTTTGACAAACTCCCCTTTACTCACATATTTGGAAAATTTTTTTCTCTTAAGAGAAAAAGAGAATTAATTTTCCAAATATTCTTGCGCTCTCTACATTCATGAGATAGCTTAGCGTCGAACAGCTTTCTAATGACTGGCTTACTCATACCCACTTTCATTTTTTGAGGCCCCATGCGTCCGAATCCGCTGATCAAGCTCCTTAAAGAAGACCGCGCTATTGTCAATGGATGGCTAGCGATTCCCAACTCTTTCTCAGCAGAAGTGATGGCTCACCAAGGATGGGATTCACTGACTGTCGACATGCAGCATGGAGTATCGGACTATCAAAATGTCATAACAATGTTTCAGGCGATCTGCACCACCAGCACAGCGCCTCTGGCTCGAGTTCCCTGGTTAGAGGAAGGGATCATCATGCGGATGCTGGACGCTGGGGCTTATGGGGTGATTTGCCCGATGATCAACAAGGCTTCTGACGCAGAACGCTTCGCACAAGCTTGTTATTATCCACCCTTTGGTCAAAGAAGCTTCGGTCCAATCCGAGCGCTTTTCAGTTTGGGGGCTGATTACCCATCACATGCAAATGATGAGATTCTCCCCATCGCAATGATTGAGACCAAAGAAGCCTTAGATAATTTGGATGACATCCTCAGCGTGGATGGAATTCGTATGGTCTACATTGGTCCATCTGATTTGGGCAATTCACTCGGTAGAGTGCCTACCTTTGATCAGGAAGACCCCATCGTTTTGGAAGCGATTGATATGATTTTACGAAAAGCCACTGAGCATGGCGTTGCGGCAGGAATTCACAATGGAACACCAGAATATGCACTGCGCATGATTGAAAAAGGCTTTCGTTTTGTGACGATTGGTTCTGATTCCAGGCTGATGGCTCTGGCTGCCAAAGGGGCGCTCACAAAGATGCGAGAGGATATGCCAGAAGCTCCTAGCTCCAGTTCTTATTAAGTATGTCAAGACCGCAGGGCCATGTCCTTTTGCTTGGTAAAATTCACGAAGACGCCATGCAGTTGCTTCGGTCACATGAAGAATTGACCTACGAAGTTTTAGATCATTCTTCAGACACCGAATTACCAATCAAGCTTCAGCAGGCAGACGCACTTATAGTTCGGACAGCCAAACTTTCTCCTGAAATGCTTGAAAAGGCTACTCGGCTCAGAGTAGTTGCCCGTCATGGAGTCGGTTATGACAATGTTCCAGTGGATGTCCTATCGCGAAATAAAACTCCATTAGCTACGACTGG
>WTIF01000153.1:0-9221 GCA_011522845.1 Deltaproteobacteria bacterium | reverse complement strand
GATGAACAGCAAGTTGGGGCAGCGGGAGCGGCTTATGTTAAAGATCTCGGTACTTTTCTACCAAAGACTGATTTCCTGAGCTTGCATCTCCCGTATACTCCCAAGAATCACCACATCATCGGCCATGAAGAGTTGAAGACTCTTCCATCTTCAGCTTATGTCATCAACACAGCCCGGGGTGGTTTGATTGATGAAGATGAGCTTTTTAAAGCTCTGGAATCAGGGAATTTGGCAGGAGCTGGTCTAGACTGTTTTGAACAGGAACCACCAAGTAAAAATCTAAAATTACTGACTTCAGGGAAGGTGATTGTTAGTCCACACAATGCCAGTTTGACCGCAGAGTGTACTAGACGATTAGGGTTGGTGTGTGTTGAAAATGTGGTGGATGCGCTGACAGGCTGTCTCAAAAAAGAGCGGGTTGTTAACTGGGATGCTGTCCATGCTTGACGCTGCGTTAGGTGTCAAGTTTGTTCGAAATGGTAAGGCTTGGAAGAGGAAATCTTTTGCAGAATCTTAGGATCATTAGTTCCGAGTAGATCTTGCGGGTTAAGTTCTTCTTCAGAACCTTCAATCTGAAGGCGGCTCGCCATACTGATGATCAGGCTTTGCGCCAGACACAAGGAAGCTGCCAAAGAATAGCTGAATTTGTGGCCAGCACCGGGCACAACCAAGGAACAGGTTGCATGCTTATTTAGGGGGCTCAACTGACTGTCCGTGATTGCCAGAATAGGAATATTCTTGCGAGCAGTGCCTTCAACTATGTCGACAACTTCACGGGCGTAATAGCGAAAAGAGACCGCAACAAGCAGTGATTTTTCACTCATCAGCTCTGCTTCTTCAGTCGCTAGGCCCCCCGAACCATCGAGAAGACGGACGTCTTGGCGAAGATAAAGTAACAAATAGCGAATGTTGTAGGCCACTGAAAAAGAGCGGAGCTGCCCCAACACATAAATCGTTTCCGCCTCCTGTAACAAAGTGACAGCCTGTTCGATGGCTTCGGGGGAAATGCTATTCTTCAGATCATTCAAAGCAGAGATGTCGTTATTTACGAGGGTCTCTAGAAAAGTTGCTGGTGAATTGCTGGAGGCTGGTGAGACTTCATAACTAAATGATTCCAAGCGCTCTTTTGAGCTCGCTGTGGAAATCAAGTGAGATTGGAAAACACGTTTCATCTCACTGAAACCGTTGTAACCCATGTGCTTCGCAAAGCGCACCAAAGAGGAGGGCTGAACCCCGGCTTGATCTGCGATCACTTTGACGGATTCGACTGCCATGGCATTTGGGTTCTGCACCATGAATCTAGTGATTCGCTGGAAACTTTTTTTCATCGCAGGGAACTGCTCTGTCACCTGAGTGATCAACCGTTCATAAGTATCAGGTAAAGGTAGATTCGGCATCAATATCCATCGAAATTACAGATCATGAGCAAGGCCTTGAAAAAACGTTTCCATTCAACTTAGAGAAAATTGAATTTTTGTTCAACAATCGAGTAAAATAGATTTTTTGAGTCAATTCTCAAGAGGAGTACTGATGAAAACGATTCGACTGACGATGTCACAAGCCCTGGTCCGCTACCTTGTCAACCAGCACACCATGATTGATGGCAAAAAAGAACCTCTGTTTCCAGGAGTCTTCGCCATTTTTGGTCACGGCAACGTGACCTGTTTGGGTGAAGCTCTAGAAGCAGTTCGAGATGTGATGCCAACATGGAGGGGCCAGAATGAACAATCAATGGGCTTGGCAGCTGTAGCTTTTGCCAAAGCGAGTCGTCGTCGACAAATCATGGTGGCTACCTCTTCCATCGGGCCTGGGTGTACCAATTTTTTAACGGCTGCTGGAACTGCGCATTCGAATCGGTTGCCTGTACTTTTCCTTTCGGGAGACACCTTTTCGAATCGGTTGCCAGATCCCGTGCTGCAGCAGGTAGAACATTTTCAAGACCCATCAATGACGGTGGCGGACGCATTCAAGTCCTGTACGCGTTTTTGGGATCGTATCACCCACCCAGCGCAGCTCATGGTTTCCTTGCCTCAAGCAGTCGCGACAATGATGGATCCAGCGACATCCGGTCCCGCGTTCATTGCTCTGCCTCAAGATATTCAAGCCGTAGCCTACGACTATCCGGAAGTATTTTTTGAGGAAAAAATCCATCGAAGTCCTCGGCCACGCCCCGATCGTGACAGCATCGCTGAGGCAGTCGAGATTTTGAAATCTTCTGAAAAGCCAATGATCGTGGCCGGTGGTGGGGTGTTTTACTCAGACGCAGTTGCCACCCTCACTGGCTTTGCAGAAAAACATGGCATCCCGGTAACTGAGACAATTGCTGGTCGCTCTCAGATGCTGCACGATCACAAGCTGAATGCCGGTCCACTCGGAGTGATTGGGTCGAGTTCAGCAAATGCCCTAGCCGCAGAAGCTGACGTCGTGCTCGCAGTGGGAACTCGCTTACAAGATTTCACCACAGGTTCCTGGTCGGTCTTTGGTAATGAATCCATGCGCTTGATCTCAATCAATGCAGCCAGTTTTGACGCTCACAAACATAGGGCTCTCTCTGTCGTCAGTGATGCCAAGGTAGGACTGGAGGATTTGAGTGAGGCCCTTGGTAATTGGGCGGGTAGTCCCTCTTGGCTAGAAACTGCCAGAAAGCATTACGCTGAGTGGAATGAAACTGTCGATCAACATTCAGGACCAACCAACGAAGTTCCTCCGAGCTACGGTCAGGTCGTTGGCGCAATCAATCGAATTTGTGATAGTACAGATCTCGCTTTGACAGCTGCGGGCGGACTACCAGGTGAACTTTGTAAGAACTGGAAAACCCGGTCCATTGGAACCTTTGACTGTGAATTTGGCTTTTCCTGTATGGGTTATGAGATCGCTGGAGGCTGGGGCGCCAAAATGGCCAATCCTTCCAGGGACGTGATTGTCTTTGTGGGAGATGGTTCCTACCTGATGTTGAACAGTGACATCTACAGCACAGTCTTGACTGGGCACAAAATGATTGTGATCGTCTGTGATAACGGTGGATTTTCAGTTATCAATCGCCTTCAGAATTTTAAGGGCAGCGCTTCATTCAATAACCTATTGCAAGACTGCAAAGTAGAGAACCTTCAAGGAGTTGACTTTGTTCAACACGCCACAAGTATGGGCGCCCTTGGCGAACACGTAGAAAGCACTGCTGAACTGGAAGCAGCCTTCAAACGTGCAAAAGCTGCAGACCGCACCTATGTAATTTGTATCAAGACAAAGCCATCCCAGTGGACTCCGGGAGATGCCTGGTGGGATGTTGGTGTGCCTGAAGTGAGCGATCGAGAAGAAGTTCGGCAAGCCAGAGCAGATCATACTGAAGGACAAAAACGACAACGATTGGGCGTATAACTTCCAGAATAAGGAATTAAATGAAAACCTTGGGAATCGGACTAATTGGTTCCGGTTTCATGGGGCGTTGCCATGTAAACGCCTACAACTCAATTGCGAGTATCTTTGAAGTATCCAGCAGGCCAGTGCTAAAGATTCTCGCAGATGCTACACCCGAGTTGGCAAGCCAACAGGCCAAAGCTCTCCAGTTTGAGCAAAGTACTGCGGATTGGCAGGAATTGGTGAATCATCCTGAAGTGGATGTTGTGGACATCACGGCCCCAAATCATCTGCATCATCCTATCGCTGTAGCTGCCCTTAATTTAGGGAAGCCAGTCTATTGCGAAAAGCCCTTGGCTTGTACTTTGGTAGAAGCCGAAGAGATGGCTAACCTCGCTAAAGCCCAGCAAATTCATACTCTCGTGGGCTACAACTATCTGCAGAATCCACTCATGAAAACTGCTCGAGAGATCGTTCAAAGTGGAGAAATTGGTGAACCGATCTCATTTCGTGGAGTTCATGCAGAAGACTACATGGCCAATCCACTCTCGCCTTACACCACTCGACTAGATGCTTCCCAGGGTGGTGGAGTGCTTTATGACTTGGGAAGTCATATCATCTCACTTGCTCGGTATATAGCCGGTCCAATTCAGGAAGTTTTGGGGACGCTAACTACTGTTGTACCTGAGAGACCCACTAATTCAGGTGCTACTCGCGAAGTTTATGTGGATGATCAGACTCACTGCTTGGTTCGTTTTGAAAATGGCTGTGTTGGCACACTGGAGGCTAGTTGGATGGCCTGGGGTCGCAAGATGCACCTTGCTTTCGAGCTGACTTGTACGAAAGGAACCCTTGTCTTCAATCAGGAACAATTCAATGAATTACGTCTCTATGAAGCAGGCCAAAAAACTGGACGAGATGGGTTCAAGACCCTGCTGTCTGGGCCAGACCACCCTCACTATAGCGCGTTCTGTCCAGCGCCTGGTCATCAACTTGGTTTCAACGAATTGAAGGTGATTGAACTCCTGCAGTTGATAAGGGCATTAGAAGGGGAAGATGCGTGTTGGCCCGACTTCACCGAAGCGTTTGAAATCCAGAAGGTCTTGGAGGCAGTCAAGCTTTCCTCTCAAGAAGTTCGCTGGTGCTCTCCTCAATCAATGACCTCCCATTGATTCACCAATTTCACCAAAACCCTCTCAACCCATTTAGGAAATCATCATGAGTGTTCAACTAGCTGTTGCCCCGATTGCTTGGTCCAATAGTGATCTGCCTCAATTAGGAGGGGACACACCCCTGGAAACCTGCCTCCGGGAGAGTCGTGAAGCTGGCTTCACTGGGACCGAAAGTGGTGCAAAATATCCGATGGATCCCGAAAAGCTTGGACCCCTCCTCCAAGAATACGATCTAAAATTAGCTTCAGGTTGGTTTTCAGGAACACTACGAGAGTGCACAGTTGATGAAGAATGGGAAAATCTTCAAGAAATGCTTTACACCTTCAAATCTTTGCAAGCTCCTGTTTTGGTTTATGCGGAGACTAGTGGAAGCGTTCAAACCAAGCAGCAAATTCCAGTCTCCCAGCGCCCTGTCATGCCAGACGAAGAGTATCCTGAGTATGGACGCAAGCTCACTGAAATTGCTGACAGAATGGCAGACTATGGAGTGCCGATGGTCTACCACCATCATATGGGTACAGTCATTGAGACCGAGCGAGAAGTCGACCTTTTGATGGCCAACACAGGGCCCAACGTGAATTTATTGATAGACACAGGACACCTTACTTTCGCAGGTGGCAATGTGGAGGCAACCACCCGTCGTCATGGGCATCGGGTGAAACATGTGCACTGCAAAGATATCCGGGCAGATGTCTACAAAAGAGTTCAGGCTGAAGACATGAGCTTCCTCGATGCTGTTTTGGAGGGAGTCTTCACCGTACCTGGAGATGGCTCAATCGACTTTCATAACTTTGCGAAAGTACTCTCCGACATCAACTACAGTGGCTGGATTGTAGTCGAAGCAGAGCAAGACCCAGAAAAAGCCAATCCCCTGGTTTACTCAAGGATGGGTCATCAGCACTTGACTGACGCACTTCAAAAAGCTGCCATCGAAATTCAGGCCTAAGTCAGCATATTTTCTGACAGCCCTGCATCACACGGTCTTTTCATCATTTTTTCCTCATCACGATCCCCAAGGCCTGACATTTGGCTGGGCTCTTGGGAGTCTTTTTTTCAAGAAATCCATACATTCTTCCTAGGGTGTTTCCTCACTAACAGGTGTACTTATGCGCAAAATGTTCATTAATGGAGCCTGGTCTGAGTCTCCCCAAAGCTCACCAGTCATTCGCTCCTTCAATGGAGAAACTGTGGATCACATCCCAGATGCCACAGATCAGCAAGTAGAACAGACCCTCGAAGCAGCACACAAGGCGTCAAAAATATTAGCCCAAATACCAGCCCACGAACGAGCAAGCATCCTCAACAAAGCCGCGGCTTTAATTGATGAACATGTGGATGAGTTGGCCAACTTGGTCTCTCTGGAAGTTGGGAAGCCCATCTCAGAAGCCAAAGGCGAAGCAGGACGTGTGGGAGAATTGTTAAGACTCTCTGTGTTTGAAGGAACTCAAGTGCGTGGGGAGAGTCTTCCTCTGGACGCACAAGTCGGTGCTGGCAAAGACAAATTGGGCTTCACTATGCGAGTACCCTGTGGGGTCGTGCTGGCCATCACCCCCTTCAATTATCCTTTATTACTAGTAATGCACAAAATCGGACCTGCCTTAAGTGCAGGCAATGCTGTCATCTTAAAGCCAGCTAAACAGACCTCCCTCTCAGCTTTGCGAATGACAGAACTCTTTTACGAGGCAGGTCTTCCCGAAAATGCTCTGCAAACCATCACGGGTTCAGGCTCGCGATTGGGGAAGTTGCTCTGTGCCGATAAGCGAGTGCGCAAAATCAGCTTCACAGGAAGTACGGATGTGGGTGAGCAGATTACCCAAATTGCCGGGGTCAAGAAGCTTTCCCTAGAGCTTGGTTCAAGCTGTCCCATGTTAGTGATGCCAGACGCTGATCTTGACCAAGTAGCAGCTGCGACAGCAACAGGAGGCTTTGTCAATGCTGGACAGGTTTGTATTTCACTTCAGAGAGTCGTTGTGCATCAGAAGGTTTATGCGGATTATCTGGACGCAGTCAAAAGTGCAGTAGAGGGAATTTCCGTGGGTGACCCCATGGAAGAATCGACAAAGCTCAGTGCGATGATCAACGAAGCAGAAGCAGCACGTGTGTCCGATTGGCTTAAAGAAGCCGTCCAAAGCGGCGCTCGATTAGTTACTGGGGGAGATCGTGAAAAAGCAGTTGTTCAACCGACAGTCATTGCAGATGTTAAACCCGGTATGAGACTCGCTACACAAGAACTCTTTGGGCCTGCAATTGGGGTGGCACCTGTAAAGGACTTCGACGAGGCAATGGAAATTGCCAATGGGGTAAATTATGGGCTTGGAGCAAGTATTTTCACAAAAGATGTCAACACAGCCTTACGCTTTGCTCAACAGATTGAGAGTGGGAATGCCATGATTAACTGGTCCCCACTTTGGAGAGCTGATCTAATGCCATACGGTGGCTTCAAGGGTAGCGGTATTGGCAAAGAAGGTCCTCGCTACGCCGTAGAAGAGATGACAGAGTTGAAGACTGTAGCGTTCCACGGCTTGTGACCCCACCAGCAGGCTCCTGCGAGCCTGCTTTTTTCCCACCTAAAGGATCCGCCACCAATCTTCATTGGGGAAACTTTCATCACTCATTAATTGGCTGTTGACAAATAAGCATTGAATATAAATCAAAGATATTCATGCTCTATTGACAAGTATTCCAATCTGGATCGATCTCTCATCAGTATTTGTTCACTCCAATTTTCCAAAGCTGTTCTTGAATCTCAAAAAATTTAGAGAGAATCCAAACCACATGGGGATTCTTTTCATGGTGATCGCCATGGCAGGATTTGCTATCGAGGATCTGGTCATCAAATTAGTTTCCGTACGATTGCCGGTCAGCCAGATCCTGATCATGCTAGGGCTGTTGAGTCTGGTTTGGTTTGTTCTGATTGCCCAATGGAAGAGAATTCCTCTGCTGACAAAGGAAATGTTGAACTGGCCATTTATTATCAGAACTCTGGCAGATTTATTTGCCGCCCTGTTTTATGTCATCGCTGTGGTCAATTCACAACTAAGTTCCGCATCAGCGATTCTGCAATTTTCTCCATTGCTGGTTACCTTGGGAGCGGCTTTTTTTCTGCGTGAAAGAGTTCCCTTTGGAAGTTGGATTGCGATTGGTGTTGGATTGATAGGGATGATACTGATCATCCGCCCGGGGACTGATAGTTTTACTCCTGCATCAATTTTTGCAGTTTTGTCTGTGGTCATGCTGGCTTTGCGGGAAATCGCCACCCGAGTGATGTCCGTCTCTGTTCCTTCTCTAGCTGTTTCAAGCTGGGCATTTGCTGCTTGTGCGGTGATTGGGGTAATCACTGTTCCTTTTTTCCCGCAGCCAGTCTGGCCAAGTAGTAGTGAATTTATTTTAATGCTTGCATCAAGTGTGGTCAGTTGCATTGCCTATTACGCTCTAGTCCGAGCCACTACAGAGGGTGAGGTCTCTGTTATCGCACCTTTTCGCTATACACGCCTACTCTTTGCCCTGATTCTCTCCTTCTGGATACTTGGTGAACAGCCCGATTCAATCATGTATATTGGGACTTCCATGGTGGTCTGTTCCGGATTATATAATCTGGGTATCGGACGGCTAATCTTCACCACTCAATCCACCTCCTCTTGAGGACCATACGGCTGTTTACTAAGCGCTAAATATCCACCTAAGATGATCAAGGTTGCTCCAACAGCAGTAGTCCAAGCCGGAATTTCATCAAATAACAGCCATCCAGCGATAGCAGAAGCAGGGATCTGTATGTAGACCCATGGGGCGATACGAGATGATTCCATTCTTTTGAAAGCGAAAAAGACCGTAGTCATCGCAAGAATATCAATCCCCACCATGGATCCCATTAAAACAAGGTGGTTGTATTCTGGGAGCTTACCTCCTGTTATCCACAAGAGTAACCCAGCGACTATGCATCCCAACAACTCTTGATAAAATACCCATCGGCTTTCAGGTTCCTTGGGATATCTTCTGAGCCAGGCATTTCCCACCGCATGACTCATTGCTGCCAGCAGAGGGGCTAGTAAGAACCAACTGAAGCTTTCCCACCCTGGTTTCAAGCAGATCAACACTCCGATAAATCCCAGAGCAACAGCCAACCAAATCTTGGGACTTACCGATTCGTGCAGCCAGAAACTCGCCAATAGCACCAAAAAAAATGGGCTTGTATTCAGGAGGGTACTGTAAAGCGATAGTGAGACATAATGCAGGGCATAAACTCCTCCGAGGAAGGGTAAACACATGATCACCCCCCGGATCAAGTGGATGCTAATGATCTTGGTTTTGAAACCACTCCATCCGCTCCGCCAGTAGATCCATGCACCCATCACCAAGGTGTTCATTGCTAGCCAGGGAGCAATCAAACTTAGGGGATCCAAATCTAATCTCAGTAGTTTGATCAAAGCCCCCAGGGCTGCGAAGCAAATGAAGCCTGTGAGGCCAACTAAGATTGGAGGGAAATGAATAGACCTTAAATGATAGTTTTCTGTCAATGTCAGGAAACTCTTTCAAATGTCAATATGCGCTCAAACATGTAAATGATTGAAGGACTTGATAAAAATTAGCATTTGTTTGACAAATTTTAATTTTTTCAAAATAATTGAAAATCAAATAAAATATTTTATTTGATTAATCATAAAGTGAGGCATCCTTCGCGACGATTACTCAAAAAAT
>WTIF01000380.1 GCA_011522845.1 Deltaproteobacteria bacterium | reverse complement strand
TGTCACTCTTTGGATATTCTAAAATGACTACACCATTTCTTGACTCATTACACAAAAGTCAGAAAATTATTGCTCGGAAAGCAATTAGTTGTGGCGTGAGTACAGATGTGGCGATTCCAATGCTTATGCACCAGTCATGTGGAATAGATGTTATACCCCAGATTATTTCTGGGAATTCATGTTTAATGAAATTAGCAAACAAAAATGGCTATGAGGTAAGCTTTTTCACCTCTCAATCAGGTCAAGAATTAAAAGGAATTTATAATTACCTTTGTCCCAGCTCTATTGATATTTATAAAGATGGTAGTTCACAAAATCAGGATTATGATTCAAATGCGAATGATTTGAAACTGATCCCACTTGTCGAAAATCTTGACTGGAGTCAGAAAAACAAATTTGTGGTGCTGCAAATGCGTTCGGCTCATTCTCCATATAATGAGAATTACCCAAGTGAACTAGAGGTCTTCAAGGCAAATTCTGAGGAAACATGGGAGGAAGAAAGAGTTAGGACCTATGATAATTCAGTCCATTTAATTGATTTTTTTATCAAAGAGTTAATTTCAGTCTTAGAAGAGAAAATTCAAGGCAAGTATCATTTAGTGTTTATTCCAGATCATGGGCAATCTGTTGGAGAAAATGGTAGATTTGGACACCTTCAGCTTGTTGAAGAACAATATCAGATACCATTTTTCTACTATTCAAATTCTGAAATTGCGACACCAATTGCTAAATTACAGTCGAGAGAGTGGTACTCAATGAAGGAAGTCAGTCGCCTTGTCGCTTACCTTTTGGGATACTTTGAAGATTGGGAAGAAAATCCTGAACAAATAATGGTTTTAGGGACTGATATAGAGGGACATGCTGGTTATTTGAAGTTGAATTTTGAAAATGGAGTTTTTGTTGAGTCCCATCGCTATTGAACTACTTTGGACAGTAGAACAGAGTGTGTTTTCCACAATCTGATTCCTCGCACCTTCGCTCCATCATCGTGGTGTCGGAACGTAGGTGCTATCTCAATTTCTACAGACCAAACCCACAGGAAGTCCCGCAATTTAAGAACTTGCGAACACTCCACCCTGCATTGAGGATTCCATTTTCATGGGCATTTCCGTAGCTGCTTGCGCCCGGATCTCAGCAATACGCTGTTGTGCTGCCGTTGCGGTCTCTTCACTATCGTAGGTAGTGATTACAGCAAAGCTTAATTCTCCTGTCTGCACCATCTTGACAGAAGACGCTCCCATGGACATCACCAGAGGGACATACTTCTCGCGCGCTAGAGCTTCCATTTCATCGCTCCATTCTGTCGCATTCCAAAGTGAAATTGTAACGTAGGACATGATACTCTCCTTCTCCATATAGTGTTTTCAGAATAAACCATCGACAGCAATATTCAGATAGCCTGGATTCATTTTCTAGATCAGGGTTCCACCTCCTTCCAGAGCACCCCTCTTGCTGATCATGAGACCGTTTCAAGCTGACTACCAAAAGAAATTTTTTCTATCATTGAGTCAATAGAAATCAAGTTTCTTCAGCAAACGAACTGCTGCTTTTTGGTAAAACAGCGCTTTGGAAATCGTCTTGGTAGATGCTTTTTCATAGAGCCAGAAGAATCCACAGAAAATACATGCCGGGTTCTTTAAAATTTTTTGCTAGATTTGACTCTCATCAATTAAATCCACTCTTCCTGTCCGTATATTGATCCCAAAGCAAGACTTCAAAGCTTGCGTTGCCTACAACTGAATCCAAGGAGGTCCAAATGACACGCTTCAACCAGTTGGGTAAATTGATGGTTGTGATGGGAATTCTGTTTGTCTTGGGAGCGGGCTTTGCGTTCTACAAGATTCAGGAGGGGTATGATTCGCTACAAGCCTTCAGTGCAGCTCAGAATGTTGTCTTGAAGTACAACGAGCAGGGACAATTGCTGGATCGTGGAAAACCTGAAGAAGCCCAAAAGATCATGCGTCTGCTTACTGAGGACTGGGGCTATCCGGTTGTCGAATCAGAATTAGATCCGAATGATCCGCTGGTGAATACTGCCTCTGAGTACATGTACCAGATGGCAGTGATTGGTTACCACGTGCTACATGGCAACCACGAAGTGGTTTTGACAGAAGATCAAGAGTACAAGGGTAAAGTCTATCCGTCAGGATCTTATGAGGTTCCTGTGAATGGGCGTTACTGGACTGGTTTTGATCGGATGCATCCGCTGGATGGGAAGGTTCGTGAGATGGCATGGAGTGGGGTGGCCCACGGCCTGATTGCTGAACTTGGAGTCGGCACTGTCACCGCTTCTACTCTTCAATTAGGGCTGGCTGTAGCAGCCTTGATGGCTGGCTTGGGTGGTTCATTGATTTTGTTGGGAGTCGGACTGCAATGGGCTAGCTGCTCTGTGGAATTCGCTCCAAAAGCCCGTGCATCGAAACCAAGAGTGTTCAAAGCAGATGGAAGTTCTGCCTTGGCTGTCTGAATGCTAGCAGGTTCAAACTATCGTCAGGAAGTTGCTTTAGATCTTTTGATCGGAAACAGAATTTTCAGAAAGGAGAGGCAGGAGAAGATCAGGATGCTAAGTGAGAATTGAGGTTGCTCTCTGACGAGATTGGATCAGAGCACAACCTCGATTTGTTTTAGCTCGCCATAGAAAATTCAACCATGCGTCGGCTACGGCGGCGCTCTTGCGGAGTAGGGTTGTAAATCATCTCCCCGAAGCGGTTGATGATGGCAACACGCTCACGAACAGCGATGCTTCTTGCTTGTCGGAGGACGCTGTCAAAGTCTAGCCCATCCTGGTTTTCAGTGTAATGGATGATATCCGCCAACAAGGCGGCCGGTGATTGTCCAATGTACTGATTCTCTAAGAGATCCTCGATTCTGTTGACACTGTTCAATGGACTGCTCATGTTGCCTCTTTGATTTCGTAAG
>WTIF01000202.1 GCA_011522845.1 Deltaproteobacteria bacterium | reverse complement strand
GAAACTCTGCTGCCCCTCGAAAACTGCCTGTTTGAACAATTGTTGACAAAACTCTTATTTGATCCAGAGTCATTTGATAAAATTTATTTATTAAAATGAGTAAAATTTAATATTATTAATCTATTGAAATCTTAGATATCTTCAATCCTGTATTTTCAATTTCTTTAATCTCACCTAACAAGAAAACAATGATCTCAAAACGACCATCCTCATCTCGAGGAAAAGTAGATTTAGGTTGGTTGCAGAGCCAACACAGTTTTTCTTTCGGATCTTACTTTGACCCAAATCATATGGGATACCATCAATTGAGAGTAATCAATGAGGATCGGGTGAAGGCTGGATCTGGTTTTGAACCCCATCGGCATCGAGATATGGAAATTATCTCGTATATGATAGAAGGCGAATTAGAGCATCGGGATAGTATGGGCAATCAAGATGTCATTAGAGTTGGAGAAGTGCAAAGAATGACTGCGGGAACGGGTGTTGTGCATAGCGAGTACAACCCCTCAAACACATCTGCCAATCATTTTCTTCAAATATGGCTATACCCTGATCAAAAAGACCTGGCTCCTGATTATGAACAAAAACTTTTTGGCGATCCTCCTTGGGGTGATTGGAGAAAAGTAGTGTCTCCAACAGGAGATCAAGGTTCATTACGCATCAATCAGCAAACCTCTATATATGATGCGAAAGTTGAGCAAGGGAAGCGACTGGTTTTTCAAAACAAGCTTGGCCAAGCTTATTGGCTACAACTCATTTCGGGGGAACTCAGGCTGCGCAATATTGAAATGCGGGCTGGAGACGGTGCTGCCATCATGGAGGAAGACATTGATTTTCTATCTGTTTTGAACTCACACTTGCTTCTCTTTGAACTCAGCACTGAGACTGGGATTAATTGATTGATCACACAATTATTCGGCAAAATTTAAATTTTATGGAGTTTAGATGAGCAAATCCGTTGACACAGATCTACCGGTTCTTCAATCCATCAAAGATCGCTGGAGCCCAAGAGCTTTTGACCCAAAACCAATTCCGGAGGTGGAGTTAGAAGCCATGCTAGAGGCTTTACGCTGGTCGTCCTCCTGCTTCAATGAGCAGCCTTGGCAACTTTTGATTACTCATCGTGGGGATGCACGGCACCAAGTGTTGTTGGATTGTGTGTCGGAGGGAAATCGTAGTTGGGCTCAGCAGGCTCCTGTTTTAATGTTGGCAGTCGCCAGATTGCTTTTCACTCACAATGGAAAGGTTAATCGACATGCTGGCTATGATCTAGGGCAGGCAATTGCTCAACTTGGAATCCAAGCTACCTCTCGTCAAATCTACCTGCATCAAATGGGTGGTTTCTCGATAGAAGCAGCTAAGGAGGCTTTTGGTTTGAATCAAAATCAGGAACCCCACTCTGTAATTGCAGTTGGATATTTGGGCGATCCTGACACACTCACTGAGACACAACGAGAAAAAGAACTAGGGGCTCGTCTAAGACGTCCACTTGATGAAATGCTTCTCTGAAAGTATCAGATTTCTTTTCGATCAATTTTCTAAAAAGCATCCACATTCAATGCAGGAATCCGGGACTCATAGACCCTACAAAAACCTCTTGCTCCCGAATAAGCAAAGACCTGTTCAATCAGGTTAGCTGAAGAGGATACTTGGATGCCGTAACTGAGTGGGGCAATACCTTGAGCAAACTCATGTGCTACATCTTCTAGCCGAACTCGCCAATCTTCGATGAGAGAATTCCAATCATATTCAGCAGGCAACTCTTTTTTATGTGAATGCTTGTCAAAAGACCTGATTCCCGGAAGTGAAACCTCATCTGCTTGAACTCCCTTGAAACTACATTCTCGATTGTGAACCTGGGCAAAAGCAACAGCCGCAAGATTCCCTTTCTCTAGATTCAAAGCATACAGAGGTAGTTGTGGTTCAGTGATTCTTTGCTGAAACCAACTTATTGGGGAATTTCCTGTTCCAGATTTGTAATCGAGTAAGATGAACTGATCAGAGTGTTCTAGACGATCCAGCCGATCGATTCGAACCCTGAACTTCAGTCCACCCAGTGAAAGTTCATCTTTTTCTTCAGATGCTTCGACAATAAAGGGAATACGGCTTTTTTCTAACTCTAGCCAGTCGAGGAGTAAGATAGTGAGACGTTGGGCTTCCAACTTACGAAAATTTGTTTTGATCAACCCTGGATAGTATTTCTCAAAACGCTCTAGAGCAGCCTCAACACTATTTGTGATCCATACTTGTACCTGAGCCATATCCTCTAAAGCAGACGATCTATGTGCTTGATTCCAAAAGTTTTCAAGCGACCAGTGAACCAAATTTCCACGTTGTATTGGAGACAGCCCTGATTGAGGAACAGTGGGATGCTTTGCACCGAGGCGATACTCAGCATAAGCCATTTTAGGGCATAGAGCTTGAGCCTTGAGGACGCTTGTTCCACCACGCACGGTAGTACCCAAAGGGAGGGGAACACCAACGGAATCGGGGATTGTTTCTAAAGTGATTTGCTTGCTGACAAAGTTTTTCCAGAGTGGATTCAACCGTCTTGAATTTGCTTCGCCCTCGATTTCTTTAGGCCAATTGAGCCAAAGACTTGGGCGTACTTCACGCCCGTCAATAGAGAGTGGACTACTCAGCACCAGGTCAACTGCTTGGTTTTCCCATCGTGCTAAAAGATCGTGACTACTCTCTTCCACTTGTTCGAAATTTATCGAGTTCAGGCCAAGTTTATTTTGTAAGAGTACCGGCAGCAGGTTCGAATTTCTTGATTGTGGAGGGAACTGCTCTTCGGTCAAGCCACAGATCCAGAGACCATCCATAGGGAGGTCAAGTAGATCCTGAGTGTCCATGATCAGAATCTTTTCTGATGCACCACCCTGATTGGGATAGTACATCCGGTGTTGAAGCTGTCGACGTGCTTGCTGAAGGAGGGCAGCCAACGGAATCGGGCCCAGAATGTTGTCCAATTGAGAAAGATCCTGAAATAATTCACGTTCCTCATCCCATTCTCTGCCTGGATGCCAGCCTAGCCGTTGACGTACCTTTCTCAAAAATTCAGTCCACTCTGAAGGCAGTTGTTTCTTAGGTGTGTTTGCAATGAGTTCTTTCAAGCTATCGAGTAATTCCAAAAAATGTGGACAACCCGTTTTTTCAGTGAGATGCCTTAGTAGACTGTGGCTCACAGTGAGAGATTCCTTATCGCGCAAGGCGAGTTCCAATTGTATAAGAGATTCCTGGGAATCATTTGATTTCCAGAAACTGGAACGAAGTACTTGGGAAAGTAGCTCGAGAGGGATTTGGGGATAGCTTGTGCTGGAGTGCAGTTGTAGGATTTCCCACCAATGATTCAGATGCTGAAAAGCCTTTAACTCTAAGAGAGGTTGGCCAGCCACTATTTGGTAAACATCTTGGTTGGAATCAGTTTGCCATTCGAAAGCTGGGATCAACTGTTCATTCAACAATCGCCTAACGGTGTGTTGAACTCGTGAGAGACCCGGGATCAACAAAGCTAATTTGGCTTCAGGCCGTTGCAGCCTAGTGCTAGCTAGCCAGTCAATCGCAGTTCGAAGCTCAGACTCCTGATCTGCGAAGCAACGGGTAATAGGTTTGGTAGATTTTGGCCTGGATCTTTGCCAATCGCAGCAAGTGCTGTTGCGAGATTGAAGGGCTTGACGAAGTTCATTGAGTAATAAATCTTCACCTTTTCGAAAGCCAACGAACCAGAATTCTTCAGGAATAGGAATTTGGCCTTCCTTAATCCATTTCAGACAGTTGCATACTAGGTCTGCTTCAGTCCACCAGCCTTCGTTTTCACAACGACTTGTGAATGTTGTTTGCCATTTTGTGAATTTCTCCCAAGTGTGATTAGGCGGATAGTCGTGTTGCCCCGAACTCAGATGAATTTGCCACAAGCGATGAGTTTCTTGAACAGTTCGCACCAGTGGCAAAATTTGCAGAAAATCCTTTGAATCCTTGAGATCCTCCCTGAGGATTTCCTCCCAGACCAGTTGCTCCTCACGTTTTTGAAGAACCCGATTAAGATTTTCTGGAAAAGTTACCTGCTCAAAGAGCAACGCTTGATTTGCTAGTTGCAAAAGCCATCGCTCAAGCTGCATGACTTGAGGTGGTTCCCAAACAGTTAAATTTTCAGGTCTTAGGTACTCGTAAAAGTATTTCCTGGCAATCGGGACGCTGTTGCTCTGCGCCAACAAGATGCAAGGGTGTGTAGTGGAGGTCATCAGGAGTGAGCAGGGGCAAAGGTGCTGGCCCAGAGGAGTGAGGCCAGCTTGGATTTGTGCTTTATTTTGAAAACTGGCCGATCCCTTTGGACTGCATTGCATCCAACAGCTCGGTCATGATCTTTGGGTCGTCAATGGTTGGTGGAACTGGGACATCTGTTTCCACAGCTAGCCGGCGGATGGTTTTTCGTAGGATTTTTCCAGAACGAGTCTTGGGGAGCCGAGCTACAATGGCGGCCTGACGGAAGTAAGCTACTGCACCAATTTCTTGTCGAATTAACAAAATCAGGTCTTGCTCAATTGATTCAGGCTCAGCAGTGACACCATCTTTCAAGACGACAAAGCCCACCGGTACCTGTCCTCTCAACTCATCATCAATTCCTACCACTGCACATTCAGCAACGGCAGCATGGGAACCAATCAGTTCTTCCATTTCTCCAGTGGAGAGACGATGGCCAGCTACGTTAATATTGTCATCAGTCCGTCCCATCACAAAGACATAGCCATCTTCATCAATATACCCTCCATCAGAGGTGCTATAGTAGCCAGGAAATTGATCGAGGTAAGATGCTTTGAATCGATCATGATCCCCCCAGAGTGTCGGCAAACAACTTGGTGGAAGAGGCAGCTTGATGGCGATGTTCCCTTGGGTATTTTTGGACACTTCAAATCCTTCTTCATCAAGGACAGTCACGTTGTAACCCGGAGAGGGTAGCGTTGCAGAACCACTCTTTGGCTGATGTGGTTCCAACCCCATCGGGTTCCCAGCGATGGCCCAACCTGTTTCCGTTTGCCACCAGTGATCTGTGATCGGAATATCCAAAATATTTTGGAGCCAGTCATAAGTCGGGGGATCCAATCTTTCACCGGCTAGGAAGAGGCCCTTGAGTGAAGAGATGTCGTATTTTTTTAAAAATTCGGCATCAGGATCCTCCTTGCGGACAGCTCGGAAGGCCGTTGGTGCAGTGAAGAAATGATTGATTTGGTGCTCTTCAATCATCCGCCAAAATGCGCCTGGATCTGGTGTTTTGACAGGCTTACCTTCATAAACCACCGTCGTGCATCCATGGAGTAGTGGAGCGTAAACAATGTAAGAGTGGCCAACTACCCAACCAACATCAGAGGCCGCCCAATAAACGTCACCAGGTTTAGCGTTATAGATGGTCTTCATACTATAGCGCATGGCTACAGCGTGTCCTCCATTATCCCGAACCACCCCCTTGGGCAGACCTGTCGTACCAGAGGTGTAAAGAATGTAGAGAGGATCCCACGAATCAACTGGAACCGGTTCAGTGGGATTTGCAGATGAAAGCTCAGTTTCCCAATCCAAATCTCTCCCATCCTTCATATCAGCAGTTACTTGGGGTCTTTGGAGAACGAGCACCTTTTCAGGAGGGAAGTTAGATTTTTGAATCGCTTCATCCACAAGTGGTTTGTAGGGAATGACTTTCTGAACCTCAATTCCGCAGGAAGCCGTTACCAACAGTTTTGGACGAGCATCATCGATGCGAACTGCCAATTCATTTGGGGCAAAGCCGCCAAACACTACGGAATGAATTGCGCCTAGCCGAGCAGAGGCCAGCATGGCAATGATGGCTTGCGGAATCATCGGCATGTAAACAATGACCCGATCCCCTTTTACAACGCCGTGATTTTTCAGGACTCCTGCAAAACGAGCAACTGCGTCACGCAACTCTAAATAAGTGAAAGTCTGTTGTTGACCTGTGACGGGAGAGTCATAGATCAGGGCAGCTTGCTCAGCTCTTCCTGAATTGATGTGATGATCCAGCGCCAGGTAGGATGTGTTTAGTTTGCCGCCTTCAAACCAGCGGTAGGATTGGTTGCTATCTTGAGAAAGAATCGTTTTTGGGAACTCAAACCAGTCAATTTCTTCAGCCTGTTTTCCCCAGAAATCTTCTGGGTTTTCAATCGATTTTCGGTGCTCTGCCTGGTAGCCCATGTTCTTTCTCCCGGAATAAATTAAGATGTCAGCTTTTGGCGTGTTCACTTACCGTTACAGAATGGATTGTTTAAGCCATTCGAGTTGTTTTGATAATTTATCAGCTTATGATTTGTATGTTGGCGGAGACGGGCAGGAATCGAACCTACCAATGACTGTTTTAGAGCCATACACGCGGGTTTGAAGTCCGGGGCGCCCACCAGTGACGCATCCGTCTCCGTGAACGGCAATATGCAGAAAGCCCTAATAAATGTCCAGTAGGGTGATCGGAATCAGCGATGACTTTTCCAAAAAGCAGGAGAGAAGAGGATCAAGACCGTAATGATATCTAGTCGTCCCGCCAACATCATCAGGGAAAGAAACCAGGTTCCTGCGTCAGAGACATGGGCGTAGTTTTCGGTTGGTCCGACAGCCCCAAAAGCCGGTCCAATGTTCCAGAGGGACGCCATCATCATATTGAGACCAGACCACCAATCCATCTCTGGTGAAAGAATACTCAGAAAAACCCCTCCGATGACAACGGCATGCATCTGCAAAACGATGAAGCCAAGCACACCATTCACTACCGACATTTCAACCGGTTTGCCATCAATCAAGATTGATTGAACCGAATGTGGTCGAGCCATTCGATGAAGCAAGCGTTCCAAAAATCGAAGCAACAGCACAAGATGGACGATGCGGATCCCGCTCGTTGTTGATCCCGAACAAGCACCAATGAACAGGCAGAAAAACAATAACATCTGAGCCGCCTGGGGCCAGAGTTCATAATCTGTGGTGGAGTAGCCTGTGGTTGTGAGTAGGGAAAGCACCTGAAAGAATCCGTAGCGCAAGGCGTCCAGTAGATTGGCGTTTGTTCCGTTGAGCCAAAGTAGCCCGGACACTCCAACCCCAAGGACAAAGCAAATCATCAGATAAGCCTTGAGTTCAGTGCTATTTGTCAAGGACTGCCAATTGCCTTTAAGAGCTTGGTAGTGAAGGACAAAATTCATTCCTCCCAAAAACATGAAGAGGCATAAAATCCATTCAACGTAAGCACTTCCAAACCCACCTGCACTGGCATTCAATGTTGAATAGCCTCCTGTAGCTACTGCACTAAAGGCGTGGCACAAGGCGTCAAACCAAGAGAGCCCCCCGAACCAGAGCAAAATCGCACATGCTCCATTCAGAAGTAGATAAATTCCCCAAAGCCACTTCATCGTTAACCGCACGTTCGGAAGCATTTTATCACCAGTCCCCCCTTGACCAGGGGCCGACTCAATCCGGTACATCTGAAGGTTTCCACTCCCCACGTAAGAGAAGATCAACAGATACAAGCCAATCATTCCCATGCCGCCCAAAAAATGGGTCATGGAGCGCCAGAACAGCAATCCATGTGGAAGGGCTTCGATGTCATCAAGGATTGTGGATCCAGAGGTCGTCAGGCCAGACATGACCTCAAAAAAGGCATCCGTCAGACTGGGAATACTTCCATGAAGAACGAAGGGCAGACAACCGACTAGACAAATGCTGAACCAACCAAGGGTGACTATCAGCACCGTGTCTCGGAATTGTAAATTGCGTGATTGGCGATTAAACCACCAAAGAGGACCACCGATCAAAACTGCAATACCAATCGCAGCTAGGATCGCTGATGTGTCATTTTCGCCGTAAATCAGGGATATTGACAGAGGGATCAGGAGTACGGCGGCCAGCAGGAGTTGCAGGGCGCCGATGCTCTGGAGGGTCGGACTGAACTTCATGCAGAATGCCGGGTTTACTGAGAAATCCGGCAAATTTTTAGAGCGGGAATTTGGACCAGTCCATGTCTTTCATTTCTTCTTGGATGGCTTCCTCGGAGACTTCTTTGGAAGTGGGCGCACTTACAGTGCCACCTTCTGTGGTGCTGCCACCTCCAAATTTTTTCTGTTCAAATTTCTCGTAGAATCCAAGAGGTAAGCCCAGTACTCCGCGGATGATGTGTTTGACCTTCTGCTCGTCTTCCAGCGAGTCAATACGATTAGAGATCGGGAACCCCTTTGGATTGACTTGATCCTCTCTGGGTTCGATCCCTGCCATGTGAGTGAGGAGAGTGTCTTCCCCTTTTTGAATCTGTTTTTGGAAGTTTTCAGACATTAACAACAAAACAGGAATAGGGGCTGCCAGGGAAAGATTTTTCGCATATAAGAAGCGCATGATGTCTTCAAATAAGTAGCACTCACAATCCACAACGTAGAGTAGGAAGTTTTCCGCCTCGAATTCCCTTTTACCTGGTAGCGTTCGCACATAAACGAGCCGCTCTGGAAAATCACCAACACTGAGCGCGGCTCGGATACCAGCTTCCTCAATAGGTTTGTCCTCGCTGACAATGCACACTCGGCCGAATTCGAGTAATTCCTCCAAGGACATATCCTGTGCTTTCGGCTGAGTCTTCAGGAAAGAAATGACCTTCCTGTTCTCCAGCATGGCTAACCAGCGAATTCCACATGCAAAGCTATGAATCTTCAAGGAATTGAGACGATACTGAATGATCGAACCAAACAGCTCTTCCTCGGGATTCAGTTTCTTCGAAACCTCTTCTTCGTCAGTTTGCTCAGTTTTCTGAAGTCTGGAAGACGGCACGCTCTTCGCCGTGATAGCACCTGATAACTCTTGGCCATAGTTGCTTTCTGAGAGTTCTTTTTCAACTGCAAACGTTTCATCCGCTCTCATTCCATCAAGAAGCTTGGTTTCTTGATCATTCAGAGATTTGATCTTAAAAGAATGGCCCTTCTTTTTAGCCATCATTTTCGCTAATGGAGTCAGATCTGTCAGCGCAAGAGTGCTATTGAGTGTGTTGAGTACGTTTTCTTCTTTCTCCCGATCTTTATCCGTTTCCTTGCCCTCTTTATCTGGCAGAATCATACGGAGCAGCTTCTCTTTCGGAGTAGAGAGCAGTGTGTGCATATTTTCGGAACTGACGGTTGGTGTGGGGTTGTGGTTTTCGTCATCCGCCACTGCACAAGTTCGGAGCTTGATCACCAAGTCCCCACTTTCTTCCAAATTCCATCCATTTATGAAAACAACCTCAAATTTTCTGAAAAATTGTGCGTTCTGAAGAAAATGCATGTAGGCCGCTTCCGTAGGCGCGTTAGCCAACTTGGGATTCTCCAATTTATGCTTCAGGAACACCTGAAGAAAATCGAGAGAGTTCATGTAGGTCAGCTGGTGGCGTGGGAAACCTTTTTTTGCCAAATGGTCAACGATTTCTGCAGAGAAGTCATCCACAATCAGATAGCGAGTCATTTGCAGCATGATGCCGCCGAAGCGGGTCACCACATGGGCGCGCCTCGTTCCTAGCAGCAGGATCGACTCGACAAGGTTAAAGTAGCCCTTGGCCAGTTTGCGGCCGAAAGCTTCTATCTTGTTTAGGTCCTGATCAATTTCATACTGATTTGCAGCAATATCTTGATAAGACTCGTATTTTTGGAAGATTAGCTGGAAGTATTCGCTGTAGCGCTCTTCTTTAAGGTTTTCTCTTAGCTCCAGGTACCGCTTTTCCAGTTTATTTGTCATGTTTTCATAACGGACTGGGACGTCTGGTAATCCCTTTGGATGATCGAGATCAACTTCGTAGATTCGTTTTTGTCGCTGCTGATATTCCTTGGTTTTCTTCAACTCTTCAGAAGCTTCAAAACCGAACAGGATCATGAAATCGCATTTCCGCAACACCTCTGGCTTCAATGCAGACTCTTTGATCACCATAAATTTACTGAATTTATTATTCCTTAGGACCGCATTGATACGCCTAGCGTAGGTGTCATGTAGCTGGTTCTCTATGCAAACGATCAATCTCATGCTGGTTTGACCGTACTGCAATGCTTCCAAATGGTTTTGAAGGTCTTGTATCCGCGTCTGATTCCGAATCTTTTGGGTGGTGTGCTCTCCGTCCAGGTAAGTCTGCAGAATACTTGTGGAAGCCAGTTGCTGAGCAACAAGACGAGTAATGGCCCCCTTGTTTCCAATGCCTCCCAATTCACGACTGAGTTCTCCCCATTGGTAGGAGAGACGATCTTTGAGCCGAAATGGTGCGTGTTTCGTTATTGAAACAATGATCGCATCCGGATTGTTGTTTCGATAAAGCACGAGGATATTTCTCAGCTTTGCTAGAAGTTTTGGTCGTTGAGGCGGCATCACCCAAGCTGGGAGTGACAAGCTCACGAAGATCAGATCTGCAAAATTGTAGGGGTATTCTTGAACTTCAGCAGCGTTGACAAGTTTGGTCTCTATTCCAAACTTCACCCAGGGGAAGGAATCATTTTGCAGGACCTGCTGCATCATATCCTGCTCTCTCTGGAGTGCTTTTTTGAGAGCATCAATGTCCAAGCCCCGAGTGTTCAATTCCCAAGTTGAATCGTCATTGTTGTTGGGGAATTTGATCTCAACCATCAGATATGAGAAGAAAAATTCTAGTCCAGTCTGTCCCTGACGCCAGGCAGTTTCTTCCATTCGTTGCAGGAGTTCTTGCGGATCTTGATCCTGATTTTCCTGAGTGATTTCTTCTGTGGTCATGTCGTAAGAATTGATTGAGGCGGTACAGAAACCGGCAAACTGCCGGCTAGAGCAGAAAATTTCACTGACGGTAGCATATGTACTGGAAAAGAGCCAAGAGCTTTTGAATGAATGACGAGGAATGAAATGAACACGCTCTGCACCATTTAAGCCCTTGAGATCTCTGCCTACTGGCGCAGGATTTGAATCTCAAAAGGTTGATCCAAGTAGACGTTTCAAACATTTGGCATTGAGTTGAGATGCAAGTTAAACAGTCAGTCGTCAGCGGAAATGGAGAGCAGAAAGCTTCCAAGAATTCAAAAGTCGAAAATGTTGCTGTTCCTAAAACGGGTGCAATAAATGCCTTGGGGGGAACTCCAAAATCGGCACAACTACAGGACATGTCGGCTTATCTGAAGATTGTTTCTAGGCTGGAAAATTTGAACGCTCGGCAGGACAACTTACCTGAGCCTGCGATTCAGGGTTTTATTCAAGGGCTTGAGAAGCAGGTTGCTCAGATGAATGATCACGAAAAAGCTCTGCTGCTGCGGATTCCTGAAGTCAAATCATTGAACGTTAAGAATGCTGAGGAGTTAATCGATAGAATTGAAGATAAACTTACGGATGGACAAGCGAGTTTGAAGCTTTTTGAATTGTTGAGACAACCACAATTTGTTGAATTGATCGATCCAAGCCGTAAAGTACAGACGTATGGCAACAAGGGTGGAGTGCAGACTTCGTTAGTCAGTAGCCCTTCTTCGACTTCACCACAAACCCAGCCAGCAACTCCCGAAAGTAATCAGGACGCAATGGCGGCAGCAACCGCGAAAACTGCAGCGCCTTCCCAAGATTCTGCAGCGCCTTCTTCGATTAATCCTCAACCTGCAAACGCCTGAATTACCCTGCCCCACTAACCTGAACAGAGCTGGCAGTTCGGTCTACTGGGATCGAACTTCAGCTACCCTATTTCCTTTTTTGCCAGAAGCCCCGTACGATTCCTAAATTCGCCTCCTTATTTCGCCAAGGCAAATAAACTCTTATTCAAAC
>WTIF01000164.1 GCA_011522845.1 Deltaproteobacteria bacterium | reverse complement strand
TCATCATCTCCAGAAGTAGCCCCACTCTGCTGTACAGGCAACTCTACGACTACGTCTGGGGCCTGCCGAAACCGGAGAGTCAGCGAGTGTGATTCTCCAAGTTTAGGTGCCTGTTTCAAGTTGATCAGCATGATGTGATAGCCTCCGGGTTTGAGCATCACCATGCCCTTTGCTGGAACTTCAAGGGAATCCACAGGGTACATCTTCATCATACCGTTCTCTTCCTTGACGTTGTGGATTTCCACCACTTCAGCCAGAGGTGAACTGGCCCCAATCAGGGCATCTGCCTGATCCTGATGATTCATCATGGTCAGGTAGGCAGCCCCCATCTTGGCATTGGGAGGTGTCGCTCGAATCCAACCATTGGTGACTCCCATTTCAGCCATGGACTGTGCGAACACAACACTAATACTTAGTATGGACAACAAACCGATGAATAAGCCAAATATTTTTGAAATTTGTTTCATTGTTGATTCTTTCTCCAGGAGTAGTTGCTCCACAGTTTGAATGTAGCCAGAGCACTAAAGCTCAGTCCTCCGATCTCACTGTAGAGACAAATTGCGCTCTCTCCACGTTCTGCCTAGATGATTACCGGTCCAAGGTAATCGAATCACAGGTAGCTATTGACGCAGAGAGTAGTTCGAAACGTCCGATGTTCTTCAGAGTTTCAAGGAAAACAACAGACGCTCAGTAATTTTGGCAAGAATGGATCAGAATAGAGGTGGAGCCCGCAGGGAAGCTAGACTCAGCCAGGCTTTGACAATGAAAGGAGATTGGTAGGGGAGAGTACCAAGTATGTGGGCCAGAAACTGCCCTAGGATAGGAGCCATGGGAGGTAGAACAAATGTGGCGCTCCCAGAGTTCCAAGCTAGTAGGGCGGGGCAAGGTTCTGTATCCGTAGAAACGGGAGTCAATGGGAAGGGCAGACAGTCCAGATGCTCTGCCAGGTCTGCGGAGACAAAAGCACCTGTTGGTGTGCGGAACCCGTTCGTGTGCTGCACATGCACTGGGATCACACTGAGCCAGATCAGCAGCAATACAGCCAGTGCTCCAGCCAAACTACGAAGGTTTCTGGAACGATAACTTGTGCTCATGCACCTGTTGGGGAGGAAGACTTTTTTCAAAAATATTATTCTCCCAACCCTACCGCACTCTCTACAAAATTCTAGGATTTTTGAGTGAGATGAGAATTTGTTTGTTAGATCAACGGGCGCATTCAACAATTGTAGTTGATCATAACAGTTGCCTGGCAAACTCTTTTCATTGCTAGGTGCGGATTTGTTTGAAACCTGATTCAGGAAGGAGTTGCCCCGATGTCGATTTCCGTTCTTCCACGCCGTCGTCCATTGGTCACGGATGGTAGCATCGCTTCAATACATGGCTTGGAAATTGGTGCCGAACGCTCACTGCCCATCTTCAGTATGGGAGTCTCTGCAGGTTTTCCTTCACCGGCAGAAGATCATCTGGAAGGACGCTTGGATCTAAATGAGCACCTGATTCCCCATCCCACCTCAACATTCTTTGTCCGAGCAGCTGGAGATTCAATGATCCAAGCTGGAATCTTCGATGGAGACCTGCTGGTAGTGGATCGGTCAATCGAGCAACGTAAAGGCCGGATTGTGATCGCTTCGCTGCATGGAGAATTTACCCTCAAGCGGCTTTGGCAGGATGGAGGTCAGATCGAGTTGCGTCCAGAAAACGAAAATTATGAATCCATCCAAGTGACGGTGGATGATGCCTTTGCTGTCTGGGGGGTGGTGACCTATGTCATCCACAAGCTCTGATCCCTGCCTAGCGCTGGTTGATTGTAACAATTTCTACGTTTCCTGTGAGCGAGTCTTTCGGCCCGACTTAGCAAAAGTTCCAGTAGCTGTCCTCAGCAACAACGATGGTTGCGTGATCGCCCGCAGTGAGGAGGTCAAGCAATTGGGGGTAGCGATGGGGACTCCCTACTTTCAGTGTGGACCAGAGTTGCGTCGGGCTGGGGCTGTTGTTTTCAGCAGCAACTATCCACTCTACGGAGATTTCAGCCAGCGGGTGATGCAAACGCTGGAGGCTCAGTGTCCACGAGTGGAACGTTACTCAATCGATGAAGCCTTCGTCGAAATTCCCGGTAGGAAACAGACAGAGCGAGAAGCCTTCGCTCGACAATTGCGGGCTCGTGTCCTGCGCGATACTGGTATCCCCGTTTCGATTGGGTTAGCATCAACGAAGGTACTGGCCAAGTTGGCCAATCGACAGGCCAAACGGCGCAAGGAAGCCGCAGGGATTTGGTCCATGCCAGAAGATCCAGAAACCCGTCAACAGCAGCTTTCAGTGACCCCATTGACCGACGTCTGGGGCATTGGCAGGCGTTGGGCAAGACGTTTGGAAACCGAAGGTTGGCAGAATGCTGCAGACTTGGCAGCTGCTGATCCTGCAATGATCCGGCTTGTCGCCAATGTGGTATTGCAGCGAATCGCTTTGGAACTACGTGGAGAGTCCTGCCTCTCCTTGGAAGAAACTAGCCCACCACCGCGTTCACTGGTGCGTAGTCGTTCCTTTGGTCAACCGCTGTACCAGCTGACAGAATTGCGTCCAGCTCTTGGACGATATCTGCAACGTGGCTGGGAGCATTTGCGTAGGCATCATTTGAGGGCAAGTGGAATCCAGGTCTTTCTACACACCAGTCGTTTTCACAGAGAAGTTCGCTATTTCGGTAGCCGACAAGCGGTCATCGAGCCAACAGATGATCTGTGGGAACTCCAACGTTGTGCCTTTACATTATTGCAACAAGCCTATCGCTCGGGTGTGGCCTATACCCGCTGCGGGGTAATGCTCTTTGGTCTGGAACCCGATCAGCCTTCCTGGAATATGGACACGGCGTGGCAACCGAGAGCAGAACTTCAGCAAGCCATCACAGGGCTCCAGCAACGTTGGGGACGTAGTGTGCTACAGTTGGCTCACACCCTGACGGCGACCAAAGGTTTGCCGCTCCAGCAACATCGATCCCCACGTTACACCACTCAATGGTCGGAATTACCAGTGATCGGGCTTCGCTGATTGGCTTAAGCGCTCCCCAGATATTCAACAAATGTCTTTTCTTCCACAGACTAAACAATCCCCCATCACAATCTTGGGAGCTTCGCCGAAACTTTTCCCCACGGTTGATACAACAAGTTTTGAGTGCTGATCGACTCAAACTTGGACTTTGGGCGGTTTCTGCTACACTTCTGTTCATCTGATGGGAAGCAACGCTTCGCCACCGCCTTCGACGCGGTTGTCGAGGGATTACTAACACGAGTCTTTCTGAAAGGATCTCAATGGAACACCAACTCCCCGCCCTGCCCTATGCCATGGATGCCCTTGCACCACACATTTCTGCTGAGACCCTGGAGTTTCACTATGGCAAGCATCATCAAACCTATGTGACCAAGCTTAATGGCCTGATTCCGGGTACAGAATTCGAGAACATGTCCCTAGAAGATATTGTCGGTAAGTCCAGTGGTGGTGTTTTCAATAATGCAGCCCAAGTTTGGAATCATACCTTCTACTGGAACTGCCTGAGCCCCAATGGAGGTGGAGCGCCCAATGACAAACTAGCCTCAGCCCTGCAGGGTTCGTTCGGTTCTGTTGATGCGTTCAAAGAGCAGTTCACCAATTCGGCGGTCAACAACTTCGGTTCTGGGTGGACCTGGCTGGTGCAGAATTCCGATGGCAAGCTGGCGCTGGAGAACACCAGCAACGCAGCAACTCCTCTGACCGGAGCAAGCACACCATTGCTGACCTGTGATGTCTGGGAGCACGCCTACTACATTGACTATCGCAACGCTCGTCCAAAGTATCTGGACGCCTTCTGGAATCTCGTGAACTGGGACTTTGTCACAGACAACATGAGCTGATCGATCTCTCCTTTGCAGACCGCTTTTGCTGCTGCGGTCTGCCTCCGCTCGCGGCAAATCAATCCTTGCAATTTCAATAGCAGTTTCTTACACTTAGCGGCTTTCCATTTGGCAACTCCTCCTCTGGAAGAGCATGGAGCCTCGGAGGCGTGGCCTGCACCAGAGAAGTCCGGAACACGCTACAAGCGCGTCTAGCCTTCACTCCTTTCCTTCTGTTTCCACCTCATTTCTCAACGGAGTAAGTCTCTCATGACCATTTCGCTCATTTTGGTCCTGTCGGTCTTTGGACTGCTGATCGCCCTGTACTATGCTCGTCAGGTCTCGCAAATTCCATTGACCCAAGGCATTTCTGACTCTGCTGAAGCAGAACGCCTGCGCAAGATTCACGGTGCGATCTCCAAGGGGGCGATGGCCTTCCTGACCCAAGAGTATCGCTACATGATCTACTTCATGGTGGCATTCGCAGTTCTGATCTCATTTTTAGTGGATGATCCACACACTGCCAATCTGAACGAGGGTATGTATACAGCGCTCTCATTCCTGCTTGGAGCCGGTGTGTCTATGGTATCCGGCTTTATTGGGATGAAGATTGCGACGATTGGCAATGCACGCACAACCGTTTCTGCCAAAACTTCGATTTCTAAGGCATTTCAGGTTGCCTTGCAATCTGGTGCAGTGATGGGTTTCGGCTTGGTTGGCTTGGCCGTGTTCGGGCTGATCGGTGTGTACCTGATGTTGGTGGGCTTGCTACCTTCCGGAGTAGATACGCACATCTTAATGGAAGTCATGGCTGGCTTTGGTCTGGGAGGTTCTTCGATTGCGTTGTTCGGTCGTGTAGGCGGTGGAATCTTCACCAAGGCAGCAGACGTTGGAGCTGATCTAGTTGGGAAGGTGGAACAGGGAATTCCGGAGGATGATCCTCGCAACCCAGCGGTCATCGCTGACAACGTTGGTGACAACGTTGGTGACGTAGCAGGGATGGGAGCAGACCTCTTCGGCTCCTGTGCCGAAAGTACCTGCGCTGCGTTAGTGATTGGTGCTGTGGCCTTTGCCACCAACTTGGAGGCCTTACTCTTCCCGATTCTGGTCACAGCTATTGGGATTCCACTGGCGCTAGCCACGATGTTCACGGCTCGGGTTCAGGAAGAAAAAGATGTAGCTCCTACTCTGAAGAAGCTGCTGGTTGTCTCTACGATCCTCAGCGTGGTTGTGATGTTCTTCGTGACCAAGTGGGCTCTGCCGGCGACCTTTGTGATCAGTGGTTCAGAATACACCAATCTTGGTATCTACTGGTGCTACTTCGCTGGAGCAGTAGCTGGTCTGGCGGTGGGACTACTGACGGAATACTATACGTCTCATGATTTTGCGCCTGTGCGGGAAGTCGCCAAAGCCTCAGAAACAGGTTCAGCTACCAACATCATTTTTGGTCTGGCCCTTGGCTACCACAGCTCTGTCGGATCAATCCTGGCGATCGCGGTCAGTATTTATGTGCCATTCTACTTTGGTGGAATGTACGGAGTAGCGATTGCAGCTTTGGGTATGCTCAGCACACTAATCATTGGTTTGGCAATTGACGCCTACGGGCCGGTGGCTGATAACGCCGGTGGTATTGCTGAGATGAGCGGAATGGAAGAGGGTGTGCGAAAGCGCACTGATGTGCTGGATGCTGCTGGTAACACGACCGCTGCGATTGGCAAGGGCTTCGCTATTGGTTCCGCGATCCTGACGGCCTTAGCTCTGTTTGCTGCCTTCCTGACCCGTGCTGACTATCTACAGCCGGATGTTGACCTGATGGCTAGCATCAGCTTGCTGGATCCATTGGTACTGACCGGTCTCTTCGTCGGTGCCATGCTGCCCTTCCTCTTTTCGGCAATGACCATGAAGTCTGTTGGAAAAGCAGCCTTTGACATGATTGAGGAAGTACGCCGTCAGTTCCGTACGATTGATGGCATCATGGAGGGCAAGGCTGAGCCCGACTATGCACAGTGCGTAGCCATTTCGACCAAGGCCGCTGTCCGCGAGATGATTCCTCCCGGTATCCTGATCTTGGGTACTCCAATCGTTGTGGGCTTCCTCTTTGGTATTCCTGCACTGGCCGGAGTATTAGCAGGTTCACTGGTCGCTGGTGGGGTTTTGGCAATCTCCTCAGCCAACTCTGGGGGAGCCTGGGACAATGCCAAGAAGTACATTGAAGCTGGGAACCTGGGTGGAAAGGGAACCGATACTCACAAAGCCGCAGTTGTCGGTGACACTGTGGGTGATCCCTTGAAAGACACTTCTGGTCCTTCGCTGAATATTCTGATCAAGCTGTCAGCGATTCTCAGCCTTGTCTTTGTTCCTTTCTTTGTAGAATACGGTGGATTATTGGTCAACTGAGACCAACTACCGGATTCCCTCTTTTCGGGCTGGCTGATCACAGGCCAGCCTCTTCCTGCCTCATTTTTGCCACAAAAATATTGCTCTCTGCTAGTGCTTCTTAGATGATGATGATTTTTGTGACTTTTCGTTAGCCTTCGTGGAGTTATGCCCATGAATTCAGAGGAATCCGCACTTTCCCAGGATCAGCAAAACCGTGAGATCACGCTGGCCAACATGGCCTCCTATTATCGGGTTTTGTTGGAGAACGTACCGGATGCCCTGTTTGTCCTGAATACCGAGTGGAAGATCACCTTTGCCAATACTTGGGCTGAGGAAATCTTTGGCTATAGCCGGGAGGATTTAGATCTGCGGAGTCTTGCTGACCTCCTGATCCAGCCAACGCAGGCAATGCCAAAGATCCAGGAAATCACACTGTTGCCTCCAGATGGTCAGGGCCGGAGTGTTGAGTGCTTTGCAAGACATCAGTCTGGAAACGTTCTCCCAGTAGAAATCAGTGCAGTTCGTTCCCAAACCAGTCAGGGTACGATGATCATGGTTTCTGTGAGGGAGATCAGTGCTCGAAAGCAGGCTGAGCAGACCATGCGCAAACTCTCACATGCGGTTCGCTTCAGCTCAGCGATGACGATCATTGCGGATCGTAACGGTTGTATTGAATACGTGAATCGGAAGTTCACTGAAGTCACCGGTTTTGTGGAGGAAGATGTTTGTGGTCAGCAGATGGTGCAATTCTATCAGACAGACTCGACAAACAATGCGTATGAAGAACTCTGGGAGACAGTCACTGTAGGACAAGAATGGCAAGGAGAACTCCAGGCTCGCCGCAAAAACAATCAGGACTACTGGGCAAGAATGTTGGTAGCTCCTGTGCTGGAGGATAACGGAGATCTTAGCAGTGTGGTTGTGATGCAGGAAGATATCACAGTCCAGAAACAGTATGAGCAAAGTCTGCACGAAGCGATGGAAGCGGCCAAGGCTGCCAATGCAGCCAAGAGTGAGTTTCTTGCCAATATGAGCCACGAAATCCGCACACCGCTAAATGCAGTTATCGGACTGGCTCAACTGTGTATCCAAACCCGTCTGAATCCACAGCAACGTGACTATCTGGACAAGATTGCGAGCTCAGCACAGTCACTGCTTGGCATCATCAACGATATTCTGGACTTCTCTAAAATTGAAGCCAACAAGCTGGAGTTGGAAGAAACAAACTTCAGCCTCGACTCAGTGTTCAAGAATGTCTCAACGATGCTCTCGATCCGAGCGTTGGAAAAAAATATCGAGTTGCTTTTCGACGTACCACCAAGTCTTCCAGAACAACTGGTTGGGGATCCCTTGCGGCTTGGTCAGATTCTGACAAACCTGACCAATAATGCAGTCAAGTTCACCGAACGGGGTGAGGTAGTCATTGCCGTTGAAGAGCTGGAGCGTGCTACAGACATCATCCGGTTACGCTTTACGGTTCGGGACACGGGTATTGGTATTCCCGCAGAGCAGCTGTCTCAATTGTTCCGATCCTTCACCCAGGTCGATTCATCGACTACTCGGAAATACGGTGGTACAGGGCTAGGTCTAGCGATCTGTAAGCGACTTGTGGAGATGATGGGAGGAGAGATTCGTGTTCAGAGTACCGTGCACCAAGGGACTTCATTTTCTTTTGAGTTGAGCCTGAGAATGGCTTCTTCCCGTCCAGTTTCCCGTCAGATGATTGCTAACTGTAGAAATCTGCGTGCTCTCATTGTGGATGATAATCGGACCTCGTGCCAGATCCTGGAGCAACAACTACAGGCACTGGAATTACAAACGGAGTCGGTGCATTCTGGTGAGGAAGCTCTACGAAGAGTAGGACGGGGAGCTTTTGATTTGGTGTTGATTGACTGGCGCCTCGGTGGAGGGATGGATGGCATTCGTACAGCTAAACTGATTGGGAGCGAATTGGAGTTGGAAAAGTTGCCAAAACTTCTGCTGGTGACAGCCTACGGTCGTGACGATCTTTGGCCTCGGGCGCAGCAGGCAGGAGTCGGTGGGATGCTGATCAAGCCGATTCAAAAGCTGGCCCTGCACACGGCTCTCAACAACCTACTTCAGCCGAATGCAGAGTCTGATGGCACAGATCCTTTCCAAAGTAACAAGATGACGGAGCCGGATCTCAGCAAAATTCGTGGATCACGAATCCTATTGGTTGAGGACAACGAACTCAATCAGCAACTGGCTACCGAACTGCTCCGGCAGCGTAATTTCGCGGTAGATGTAGCTCCGAATGGTCAGGAGGCTCTCAATGTTCTACGACGCCAGTCCTATGATCTAGTATTGATGGACGTGCAGATGCCCGTGATGGATGGCTATGAAGCAACTCGCTTCTTACGACGCTTACCACAATTCAAGGAATTACCCATCATCGCCATGACCGCCAATGCTCTTCATACAGACCGTGAGCAGGCGCTAGAAGTGGGGATGAATGATCATATTCCCAAGCCCATTGAGTTGCAGTTGTTGTTGAGCAAACTGCTCCAATGGATTCCACCCAAGAAAAATGAGACAACCGTGTCGACCAATCAACCACTGGAGTCACCACCAAAAGAATTGCCGGCCAATGTTCCTGGGCTAGCGATCGCAACCGCTCTGAATCGTCTGAACCAAAATACCTCGCTGTACCTGCGTCTGTTGGATGTCTTTCAGCGTAACCAGTCCAACACAGCGGAAAAGATGCAGGAATTACTTGCAGAAGAAAACCTGGTAGAAGCTGCTCGTCTCGCCCACACCCTGAAGGGAATTGCTGGAAGTCTGGGAGCCAAGGGACTGGAGACAGCGTCTCGCACTGCTGAAGCACAACTGCGGGAAGGCAACGTGATCCCAGATTCAATGGCTGCTCTAGAGAAAGAACTCAAACAGGTTCTGCAAGCTGTAGCAGATTTACTGGCGCGCTGAGATATGTGATCAGTAAAAATACCCACTAGACCATTTGATTGACCATTTCAGGACAGACTGGGTGCCGACCTGCCACTATTGAAGACGCACTAAGCCAAAATGATAGAAGCCAAACTCCTCGATTGCTGTGATCGCTTGACAGATGCTATGAGCATGCAGGCGATGGATCGCCGAGCGATTGAGGAACTCGGGCTACCTGGCCTACTACTAATGGAGAATGCGGCTCGGGCTGTCGCAGATTGGGTGGAACAACGCTATCCAAACTCCAGAAGAATCTGTGTCTGTTGTGGAAGCGGTAACAATGGAGGAGATGGTTATGCAGCAGCCCGTCTATTGGCCAACCGAGGCTATTCTGTTTCGGTAGTCTGCCTTCAGGAGCCTAACACTCCAGATGCTCAGCAGAACTTCCGTCTTTGGCAAAATTTTGGTCCCACTCTAACTTTCCCAGAACCTGCTGCAGCACAAGCCATTGAAGCAGCAGAGGTAGTGTTAGATGCTATCTTTGGAGTTGGTCTGCAACGTCCTATTGTTGGTCTATATGCAGATTGGATTGCAGCCATCAATGCTAGTCCTGCAGAAGTAATCGGTGTGGACCTACCTTCGGGGATTTCGGCAGATGACAGTCGGATACTGGGAACAGCAACACGCTGTGAGTCTACGGTCACTTTTCAGGTTCCTAAGATTGGGTTGTGGCAACAGCCTGGCCGTGAACAAGCTGGAGAAATTCATGTTGTCGATGTCTGCATCCCACCGCATTGGCCCACTGGGGAGAAGTCCACTTACCTGCTGACAAAGAACTTTTTTCGACAAGCTCTTCCCAAACGTCCGATCACAGCCCACAAGGGAACTTTTGGGCATTTGCTGGTGCTGGGTGGTCAGGTAGGAATGGCAGGTGCGGTGCAGTTGGCGAGTCAAGCAGCCTTGCAGGTAGGAACTGGACTAGTCACTGCAGCAGTGCCCGGTGCTTTGCGAGATCGACTTCTTGGTGTGCCAGAAGTGATGACTTGGTCAGCGTCTCAGACAAAAGACGTCTGGCAAGTGAGTACGCTATCCGAACTGAGGCCCCAATTACCACGCTACAATGCGCTGGTTGTTGGCTGTGGAATCGGTACCAGCGAAGAAATCCCAGCATTGTTGGAGGGGATTTTACTGGAAGTGAGAGAGTTGCCTGTTCTGATTGATGCCGATGGATTGAATGCGCTTGATCCGAATTGGCTTCGTGAAAGAGAAATTCCGGCTGTACTAACACCACATCCGGGAGAGTTATCACGCTTGATCGATAAGCCGGTCTCGGAATTTCAGCAACAACGCGTGGCTACTGTACGTCACTGGGCACAGATGTGGGGGGTCGTCCTGCTGCTCAAGGGAGCACTCACGGTGATTGGTACGCCAGATGGGCAGGTCTTCATCAATCCTACAGGCAATCCAGGAATGGCAACGGCAGGTTCTGGAGATGTACTCAGTGGGATGATTGGCGGACTACTGGCGCAAGGCTTGAATCCTTTGGAGGCAACCTTAGTTGGTTGTTGGTGGCATGGATCTGCTGGAGATTGGCAGGCGAAACGGTCGGGCGAAGTTGGGTTGACAGCTGGCAGGTTGATCGAAGGAATCAGCCCTGTGTGGCAACAGGCAGCATTTTGAATAGTTCTGCTGGTAGTTGCTGAGCGAAAGGGTATTCAACCAACTGATTCAAACCGAGTCTTTCGGCTGTTTCGGCAAATTCTGAGGAAAGTTCTATCAAAGAAAAACCAAGCAGGATCAAATGCGCACAATCAGTTTCTGTACGAACCAAGCGCACCATTTCCAATCCGTCCATCACAGGCAGTTCCAAGTTCAGCAAAACAACATCCGGTTTGTTCATGACGGAGTTGGCGAAGCCTTCCCAGCCATTGAAAGCGACTTCCAACTGGAAGTGTTCCGAAAGTTGGTGTTGAATCTCACCCAAGCGTGTCAGATCGTGATCAACGTAAAGCAGATTGGGCATGCAGATTTTTTAGGCAGAAGAGATTTGCAAATCAACAACTAGACTGTATATAGAGAAGCCTTGCGATTCGCAAGCCGCAGACCTCGCTGACTTGCTCTTCATGGCAATGGGCCGGAGTGTCCTGCCAAGCTCCTCTCAATAACAGATTTCCTGCCGATAGCGTCCATTACCAGTCGATATTCAACTATGCAGACCAAATTTATCTTCATCACCGGTGGCGTTGTTTCGGGCCTGGGCAAAGGCATTGCCGGAGCCTCCATTGGTGCCTTGCTCGAGAGTCGCGGCCTAACCGTCAGTCTGATGAAACTCGATCCTTACATCAATATTGATGCAGGAACTATGAATCCCTTCCAACACGGTGAGGTTTACGTTACCGAGGATGGGGCAGAGACTGATTTGGATTTGGGACATTATGAGCGCTATACCAATGCCGTCGTGTCTCGAGTTCACAACTGCACAACGGGGCAGATCTACGATAAAATCATTCGCAAGGAACGAGCCGGTGAATACCTGGGGGCAACTGTTCAGGTTGTGCCTCATGTGATTGATGAGATCAAGGAGGCAGTGCTTCGGGCTAGTGATAATGTAGATATCGCTATCGTGGAAATCGGCGGCACCGTCGGTGACATTGAGTCCTTACCCTTTCTGGAGGCGATCCGTCAGTTTCGTCATGATTATGGTCGTGAAAACACACTTTACATTCATCTCACGCTGATCATTTATACAACAGAGATGAAGACCAAGCCGACCCAGCACAGTGTTGGCAAACTACGGGAAATTGGAATTCAACCAGATATGCTGATCTGCAGGACACCAGAGCCTTTGCCGGATAAGTTGCGTGAGAAGATCGCCTTGTTCACCAATGTCCCTGTTGATGCGGTGATTGATGGGCTGGATGTTGATTTTCTCTACGAGATTCCGCTCGTCTATCACAAGCAGAAGCTTGATGACAAAATCATTGAGTTGCTGCAGATGTGGACACGACGCCCCAAGTTGCAGAATTGGGTAGATATTGTGGAAGCCTACAAAGAGCCAATTGATGAAATTACCATTGCCTTTGTTGGAAAGTATGTCAATCAGCGGGACACCTATGAAAGCCTCAACGAAGCGCTCGTGCATGGCTGTATTGCCTGCAACCTGCGTCTGAACCTGATCTATATCAACTCCGAGGAAATCACGGAAAAAACCGTTGGGCCGATGCTGGCTCCTGCTCATGCGGTGTTGGTTGCACCAGGCTTTGGAGAACGTGGTACAGAAGGAAAAATTTTGGCTGTTCAGCACGCACGAGAACAGCAAATTCCTTTCTTTGGCATTTGTCTGGGAATGCAGATGGCTGTGATTGAATTTGCGCGCAATGTTGCCAATCTGAAGGACGCCAATTCTGGAGAATTCCGGAGTCCCCATGATGAAAATGTGATTGATTTAATGCCAGAGCAGCAAGGACAACAAAATACTGGCGGATCAATGCGTCTTGGAGCATATACGGCCCACTTGCGGGAAGGAACTCAGATTGCGCAAATCTATGCTAAGCCAGAGATTCGTGAGCGTCATCGTCATCGCTATGAAGTGATGAACGAATTTGTTCCTCAACTAGAATCTGCAGGGTTAGTGATTTCTGGCAGAAATCCGGATCGAGACCTGGTAGAAACCATTGAGTTGGCAGATCACCCCTGGTTCATTGGCTGCCAGTACCATCCAGAGTTGAAATCAAAGCCCTTCGCCCCACATCCGTTGTTTGTTTCCTTCTCACGTGCAGCTCTGCACTACAAGCAAAACTCCTCCATAAGGTGACACCATGATGCGCTTCCGAATCGGCTTGCTGTCGCTGATCTTCTGCTGCCTCACTAATTTTGTCTGGGCACAGGGTAGCAATGCTTATGAACTTTCCAGCAACACCCTGATCCATTTGCGTCAGGCGGGTTTGCCATTAGAAATTCTCAGGGATCTGCGATCTTTGGTAGGAATTCGTTTTGACACGAAAGAAGATCTGCGTGCTGCACTGCAGAAGTTGCCGCGTTCCCCGACAACTGAAGCCCTGGAGCAGATTGAACAGTTTGCTGAGATGCGACGTCTACAACTGCAAGCCCAGGAATTCAGTGGTGATCAGAAGAAGGGAGAGTTGGTATTTCGTGGGGAAGTTGAGGGGGAATTGCCACGAGAACAGCTACGCTTCCGCTCTGAGTTGCTCAACTTGGTGCGCCAAGAAAAGTACGAGAAAATGCGCAGTGAGGGGTCTGTGGAGGTGGAACAGTGGGATCGAACCTTGCAGGCCGGGTTTCTATTCTATGAGCGTGCAGAAGAAGGATTCGCGAACGAAGATGTGCGAGGACCGGTCCAGATCTTGCGCTTCAACGAAGAGTTCCGTGCTAGCGCTAAGCAAGGAAAAATCAGTGGTAATTTGATGCAGGCCGACCTGCTGCGACAACAGGTTCTCCTACAGGGACGCAGTGAAGCAGAGCCCGCTCGGATAGAATTAGACCTTGATGAAATTCGCCGACAGCAAGCGTTCAATAGTCTAGAGGAATTGCCACCAACCAGTGACTCTCCAGAGACGGTGACGCTGCAAGCGGCCCAGGCAACGCTCAATAACCAAGTTCGGCGTCTTTTGCTGGAAGGAGCGGTAGAACTTTTCAAGTCGCCGGAACAGCTACGGATCTATGGTGGTCGGGTCCAGGTAGAGTTTGATGCAACCCAGCAGATTCAAACGGTCTATGCGGAACGAGCGGTATGCTTCGAGCAGCCTGGGCGAGTAGCCCGTGCTGATTCTGTCAGGATGGAGCAGGCAACCCAACTGATCTTGTTGGAAGGCAACGCCCAAGTGCAAACCGATCAGTACAACCTGCAAGGTGAGTCGATCAAGCTTTATACGGATGTCAGCCAAGGAGTGGCTCAAGGTGATGACAATTCTCCGATTCGGGTTACTATTTTGATGGATCAGCCCAATTCGGCAAGCAACGCATTTCGGTGTAGATGAATATCAGCAATAACACCTTTACCAACCTGCGCACCAAGTATACCCCCCCTGTCACGGATGAAGGCAAGCAAGGGGAAGAAGCCAGTGGTGTAAAGGAAGAAAATCCACCTCCTGAACTGGCGATGGATGCTTCTTTCAAGAAGTTACCCGGTGGGTTGATGGTCTACGTGGAGAAGTTGGGCAAGGGGGAGAAAGTTGAAACGGGCAGTAAGCTCAGCGTTCATTATGAAGGCTGGCTAGCTAGCGACTTCACCAAGTTCGACAGCAGCATCGACAAGGGGCGGCCTTTTGAATATAACCATGGCGAAGGCATGGTCATCAAGGGCTGGGAAAAAGCCATGGAGGGAATGCGGGTTGGTACTAAGCTACAACTGAAAATTCCTGCCAAGCTAGCCTATGGTCCTTCTGGAATGGCTGGAGCTGGTATTCCTCCCAACGCAGATCTGATCTTCAAACTAGAAATATTAGCAGCAGAGAAGCCAGTAGAAGATTCGAAAAAATCACCAAACTCGGTAAATCTTTACGCCTGAAGGTGGATTGATTATGGGTGAGTTGGGCCTGGTTGAGGTCACTGATCTGAGCCACTAGCTGGAGAAAAAGTAGATCAAAGCTGCCCTTATTCAATGTGATCAAATTCAGATAGCTTTAATCTACTAGCGTAATCTTTACTTCTTCCTTCTGTTTCTTCCTTCCGCCAAGTATCCTTTCAGCATCCGCGCAGTAAACCCGTGCTTCTTGCACATTTCCTTGACGAGAGACAGATCCTTGTTTCTTTCATCCCGTAACGCGGTTTTTCTTTGCTTTTGCAGTTCTGCAATTTGATTCTCAAGTTCTTGTACGCTGGGCATGGTCTTCCTCAGTTAGCTGTTGATCAATTAGCAAAGTAAACTTTGCTTCGCTTCTAAGATAGTACGCTATCCTCTGCAAGTTAGTGCAAAGAGCGTTCGTAAACAATCATTACAGAATCAATAACTTTTATTCTGCAACCTGCTTTCTCTTAGTTATAGCAGTTTTAAACTACTAATTTTAATGATTCTATCCAGTTCATGAAATGAATGCAAAAGAAACTTTTTTGATTGGCAACAGCGAATGATGTCAGCCTGAGTACCCAGGTTACACAAACTCAACCAGTTAAACTCCAAAACTTAATTTAGCAACGTAATGTTTGTTGGTTGGTAATTCGATACCTAATTGAATAGTTCAATACGAAGAAAATTGCTGTATCTAGTTAATTCAAGTGCCTGTAGTTCCGAATTGGGGTAAAAGAGATGGAACGTTTTCTAATATGAAAAACAAAATTAGAGAATATTTATGGATAATCAGTACAGTCGTGAATACCAAGCGTATCTGACTTATGCCTTACAGCGTTACCTGACGGAACACTGTAACTATACGGAGAAAGATGCTGAGATCAAAGTGATGCAGGATTTCGAAGAAGTCGAACAAGAGGCACGAGAAGCTGGTTTCTTGTGAGAGCAATATTTATTGGCAACTATCCGAAGCATCCAGCCGATGTGATTTTGAAAATAAGTAGAAAAGCCTTCTTGATTTGAGTTAGTGAGGTCCGTCTGAATTTCTCAAAAATATGCGGAGTCTCCTCCACACCACTGTAGAAGAAAATCATTTAGCGATCCATGCTTTAGCGAAGTTTATGTGTACGAGTACAGTGAGTTCCTTCGGTTTGATAAGCGGTTCAGAAATCGCCTACGTAGTGGTCCACGCAGATGAATATGCGATTCAGGCCAGCAGGCTAGTCAAGAACTCACAGGATTTTCAGAAAAGTCTTCAGCGGCATCTACAAAAACTATTGCAGGAACAGGTCAATGTGATTTTGTTGAATCTGCAAAAGACGGAGCAGCAACCACCAAAATTCCTAAGATCCTTAGGGAGCCAAGTGACCGTGATTCCTTCACTAGAGCAGGACTCAGTCAATGCACAGGCTGAACGACTAAGTGAGTACTTGGTGAGGCAGAGAGGTCTGAAACAGTTAGTCTTTACAGGTGGCTGGAAAAACGCCTGCCTCAAGCACACGCTCCGCCGGACAGTGATGACAAAAGATCCATTTGAATTGGGGATCATGGATGAGATCCATCGTCCGGTTAGAGGCGTGGTAGAGTATAGTAAGCAAAGGCTTGAAGTCATGGTCACAGTGGACCACGACTTCGTGTTCTGAAGTGTAGAGAGAATCAGGCAGGTTCTGCAGTCTTTTCTGGTAAGCGGCGTGGTTCCTCTGACCACTCCTTGTCATCAAGCAGGTATTGCATACGCTCAACGATTTGCTGTAGCTCGTGATTACGTTGCTCGAGAGACTGGTTCTTGTTGCGCTCCAGCAGGACCAGGCGCTTGAGGCGCTTGACTTCCATCACTTGGTTGCGGTGCAAGACTCTGAGTTGAGAGTGATAAGTGAAGAAGTAGGCCACACAGAAAAGGATACCCAGCGCCAACGTTACAAAGATCGGTACAAAAACTGGGCGCTCGAACCGGAAATTCAGACCGAGTTCATCAAGGTTGAACCGGATCACAATCGGATCTAGATTCTGGGTGATGAAAACGATACTCAGGTAAAGAAATCCGGCGAAGAATACGAGCCAGAGATAGCGCATAGCCTCCTTGGGGCTGGGAGTAGGTTACAGTGGTGGTATTCACTTCCACCAGAGCCGACACTATGAGTGCTCTGGGAACACCGACCGTCTCTGGAAATCAGGGTACTATCCCTTACTTTGTCGCCGAGTGTCAAGATCTTGGCAATACCAGATGTGAGTATGTAGGAGTTCTTTCAACTTTTTTGGATATTCAAGACGGAGAATAATGAGAATTTGCAGGGCTTTCGTGCTCTTGATGAGTGTATTGAAGTTTTGCGCTGTACCCGTAGTTGCTGTGGAACTCTCGCTACTGGATGAGTCACGCAAAACCTGTGATTCTCTGCGTCAAGGAGAAGGCTTTTCAGAATTACGCTCTGATCCGATGTGGAAGGACTTGCGCTTCCGCTACCAATTTGATGACCAGACAGGCAACTGTGAATTTTCTGGTTTTGAACTACGCCTAGATTCCTGGCAACGTTCCCTGATGGACAACCTACTGCAAGGAATCTCGGTGCATTATGGATCACGCTTCAGTCCTGATTTCTGGAATCTGACCAATTGGGTTCAGGAAGAACAACCACTAAGCCGAATTCAGGTCTTTCGTAATCAGGAATTTTCCTTCTCCATCATCCCCGATGCACAGGGTCACCCTGGTGTACTACTCCAGTTCACAACCCTACCTGGTGAATTTCTTGACCAGTGATCATTGGGAGTCGAATTCCTCACAATCTCGCAGACCTTGAGCCTTCCCCCATTCGTACATATATTCAGAGACCTGCAGCAGCGCCACAGGATCTCCAGGATTGATGTGGTCTCCTGGCAGCCAGAGTTCAGACTTTGGTTCTGGTGCAGCACTCCAGAGTAGATCGTAGGAGGCTTGCGGGGCAAGGCGGTCGTCACGACCATTGATGAAGTGGATGGGAGTATTCCGAATATTGGGTAGATAGGCTTCCATTTCACCGTATTCTAAAAGCGTTGAGAGGAACCAGGCAAGGCTGCCTGCCAGCGCTCGTAGTCCAAGATCCTTACTCCAAGCGACCAGTCCTTCCGGTTCCGAAGGCATTTTGTAATGAATGCGGCCTTGACGGACAAACTCACGGTTAAAGAGTCCTTCAAAATCTGTGAACGCATAAATCAGCAATAGTCCCGAAACGTTCTCATTCTCCAAGCTGGCGAGAGCCGCAGTGAAGGGAGCGCCAAAGCTACCTCCAGCTAGCACGACTTGCTCTGTGAAGCGAGCATCTCCGTCTAGAGAGCCGTTGGTATGACGAAGCAGCGCTTGTAAGGCACCAAGAGTATGGAGCATTTCCAGACGAATCAACTCTCCTACATTCCACCATTCAGCAGCCCCATAGCTCAGCCAGACCTGTTTACTGACATACTCCCGAATCGGGTGCTCCATCGCTACAGTGTTGGCTGGATCATTGAGGACAGCGCTTCCATCCAGCAGATTCTTACCCTGCTTCACTCCGGTGAGTAGTATGGAAGTGTCACAACGCAGGCCTCGGGGATTTCCTCGAAACCAGGCAATGGTTTTTCGTTCAGGATCGCTGATAGATTGGATTTCCCACTGCTCGGTATCAAGTTCACGAACTTGCCAACGTGGGATTTCTTCAGGTTTGATGGGTTGACGAATTTGCTCCAGTTTCCAGTAGCTTAGTCCCAAAAAGGAAATCAGCCCCAGTAGCAATATCCTCCCAATCCAGCGCAGCATTACGATTCCAAGTGATGATTGAGCGATGCCTTCAGACAATCACAGGATTGCCTGTTTCCAGCAACATTTTGAGCAAGTTTTTGGCCTTTTGTCGCAGGATGTGTGAACTGTAGAAGATGACAACAGGAGTCTGAGGAGGCCGACTGAGAAGAGAAAAACAGGGAGTGGAGGGTACTCCCTGTATTAGAAGTGACGAGCTATTCGCGACGACCAACCATGGCGAAAGCACCCCAATAGAAAGGGCTGCTCCAGCGGAAGTCCTCGACCATTTCAAGACGAGCCTCTCGCATGGCTTCCCGTGGGGGAATACCATCCAGGTATTTGTCGTAGAACTTGGTCATCAGAAGCTGAGTACCATCGTCAGAGACTTCCCAAAAGGAATTGATTACGGAGTCGACACCAGCTTCCTGAAAGGAGCGGCGTAGACCATAGACCCCTTCACCTTCATGAATCTCACCGAGGCCCGTCTCACAAGCGGATAGAATGACAAGTCGAGTACCAGTCAAGTTTAGGCTGAGTACCTCCATCGCAGTCAAAACTCCGTCATTGTCCGTATCGATTTCACCCAACAGCGGAGCATTCGGATTCAAACCGGCGAAGGCCAAGCCAGCGCGTAACAAGGGGTTATCTGCTGGAGGTGGGATTGGATTTTGACTACCACGCTGCATGCCCATGATGCGCTTGGCCAGACGTTCCTGTTCTTTCAGAAAAAAACCATGAGTCGCAATATGAAGAATTTCAGGAACCTTCTCAGCATTGTAACTACGTAACTCTTTCTCTTCAGCGGCAGCCCGAGTGACAAAGGTTGTACTACGCTCCTTGTCGCCCACAACTTCTTCAATCACTTCACCTTCCTTCTCAGCTCCAGGAAGAGGACTGAAGTTTAGTCCGCGCAGACCGTTACCCATGCGAATGCCAGAGTTTACTGTTGCCGAGCGCTTACTGGAAGCAACCATACGAGCTTCTGGAGAGTTGCTGATCTCATCGGAATCATAGTCTGGGCCCGCAATGATGAGCACATCGCCCTCAGCAGGTTCCAGCGGATCGATGACCAAATCTCGAGCAGAACTGATTAACCGCAGATTCAGGGTCTCAATCAGATACTGGTCCTCAAAATCAACCAATGCGTCAAAGGGCAACACATTCAGCACGCTGTCCGGGATCAGGAAGATCGAATCTTTGTCTTCCAGGAATTCAGTGATTGGATCCCAGAGGGGTTCATAGAGTTCCTGGGCAATCGGTTTGATATCATCCTCAATGACAGTGACGTCCATCATGTAGTCACGCAACTCCATGATCATGTCTTTGAATGGCTCCATTTCCTCGTAATTGTAGAAATAGAGTTCACCATCATTCAGGATGATGACACAGAGTGACCACTCATCATTTTCATCACGATAGGCGAAAAAATCAGCCAGTGCGTGTTCCTCACCGACAGCATCAAGCACATCTTCAACACTGACCTGCTGAATTGCCTGCCGAAAGACAGCGCTCGCTTCTCCTAGACGTAGTTGAAGGCTGTTGACCTTATTTTCGAGATCGTTGATCAACTGAGGAAAGTTGTTACGAGTTTCCGGAGTAGGACCAGAGAGTGTCAAGGCAGCCAACTCCTTGCGGGCAGCGGTTAACTCTTCCGTGATAACTTGCAACTCGGGAGAGTCTGCCATCTGAACTACCTGCTGAGTTTCACTGGTAATCTTCAGTAGCAGTCCCTTGCGCCGGAGGCTGATATCAAAAATATCTCGAGCAGTGCGTTCGTCATCTAATTCAATCAGCAACCGAATGTAAGCATCTAACTCAGGACGATAGAGATTGATATAGGACTGACGAGTATTGTCACCAGCTACCCAGAGGATTCGGTTCAGAAATTCGTTACGTCGCTGATAGCCCAGCTGCCGTGTTTCATAGGCATCATCCAGGTCTCCCATCTCCTGTTGGAGATTGGCCAGATTATTCAAAGTTTCGAAGGTGTAAGGATGCAATTCTCCAAGGACTTGGCCTTGTAGCTCAAGTGTTTCCTGGAAAAGTTCCAAAGCCTCGTCTTCACGACCTTGTTCAGCGTAGAGCAAGGCGAGATCATTCATACTGCGTAGCACATCTTCATGTTCCTGCCCTCCGAATAGTTCAGTACGCAGTTCAAGGGCGCGAATCAGAGTTTCTTCTGCTTGGTCCAGTTCGCCAAGTTGTGTTTGAACTCGGCCACTATTGTTAAGCGCCTTGAGTGTGTCCTGGTGCTTTTCTCCGTAGAGTTCCTTCCAGATTTCGTAAGCTTCGAGAAAATTGGTTTCTGCTTGTTCTGGTTTTTGGTCAATCAGGTAGAGGTAGGCCAAGTTGTTAATGCTGGCAACCGTATTTGGATGAGTTGGACCGAAGACCTTCTTGTTGAGCTCAATGACTTGCTGATAGGTCCGCTCCGCTCGGCTGAAGTCTCCCTGTGCTTCATAGAGCATGGCAATGTTGTTGTTGAGCGCCAGTGAGGTTGGGTGCTCTGTACCTTGCTCCACTTGGGAAAGGGCTAGTGCTTTCTGGTAGAGTGGTTCTGCTTCGTCATAGAGTCCTTGGCTTTCTAGAACAAGAGCCAAGTTGTTCATGATAGAGATGGTCTGAGGTGCGCCTTCACCAAGTGCAGCGCTCATTGCTTGCAGTGCCTGCCGATAGGTGGCTTCAGATTGCTGCAACTGGCCAAGTCGACGGTAAATGCCAGCCAGATTGTTCAGATCACCTGCTGTGTTTGGATGGGCATCACCAAGAATTTGTTGGTCGATTTCGTAGACTTCTTGGTAATAGCGAAGGGATGCAACAAAGTTATTCGTATTTTCGTAGAGTTGAGCAAGATGACTTTTTGCGTCGATGACTAGTGGATCTGCAATTCCAAGCAGTTGCTCTGCTGTTGCGATCACTTCCAGGAACATTGGCTCGGCTTCGTCGAGACGTCCCAACTGTCGATACAACTCTGCCAATCGTTCCTTGGTTTCCAGCGTCTGTGTCTCCTCCGGTCCCTGAACCTTTGTGCGTAGGGCATAACTCTGCTCCAGTGGTTCTAGAGCAGGACGTAATTTGCCTTGGCGCTGATAGAGCTGCGCTAGGTCTTCCAAGACATTGATTGTGGGTAACGCTTCTGCCCCAACTGCTGTCACAAGGGTTGCTTGAGCATCCTGTAAGCGCTGCTCTGCCAGTTCATAGCGCTGCAATTCCGCATCATTGTTTGCCAAGGTTTGTAAGCGCAGAGTGGTTCGGGGATCCTGTGCTCCCAAGGCTTCAGTAGATAAAAGATAGGCTTTTTCATAAACGACATCGGCCATTTCGTATTCACCCAACTCGGCAAAGAATCCACCGTACTGATCAAGAATCTGCAACACGATGTTGGAGTTGGTTCCCTGCTGCTCCATGGCGATGACCAGAGTTTCCTGGTAGAGTTCATTGGCAATTTCCAGCTCTCCAAGTTCTCCATACAGCAGTGCCTGGAGTAAATACGCCCGAAGGGTTCGCTCATCTCGCAGTCCGAAGTGTTGATCTGCTAACTCACGAGCTTGTAGAGCCTTGTTCAGGCTGTTTTCCAGTTCTCCAAATTCATATTCCTGCATCGCCTGATCAAAGATTTTTTTCCAATCACGAGCCAGTTCAACAGGATCAATGGTGGCCTCTTCAGTGGCTGCAGTGTCTGGTAGTTCAGACTGTACAGATGCAGCCTGGGTTTCTGCCTCCTGTACTGTGGATTCAGTACGCTGAAGCGCATCCTCAACCTGCTGTAATGCATTCTGGGTCTCTGACAGAGCTTTTTCACTTTGCTCATTTTCTTGTGCAATTGCCCAACTATGGGTCAGCAAATAACTGGCACAGAGCACGATAAAGGCTCGTTGGCACAGCAGCATTTGGCCTCCTTGAACCGGCATTCTTGACAAAGGGGGAAGACGACCAAAAGATCGTCTGGATAATCAATCAAATATGGATCGCTCGCTTGTCTGTGGCATCCAGAGCAGCTTCCTTGATCGCTTCTGCAAAGGTTGGGTGAGCGTGGGACATTCTTGCAATATCCTCTGCACTGCAACGATATTCAAAAGCTACGACAGCCTCTGCAATCAGGTCTGCGATCCGGGCTCCAACCATGTGGATACCGAGCACTTCATCGGTTTCCTGATCAGCAATCACCTTGACCAACCCATCAGTTTCCATCGCTGCCCGGGCACGTCCCAAGGCTTTAAATGGGAAGGAACCAATTTTGAAGCTTCGTCCGGCCTCCTGCAACTCCTGCTCTGTGTAGCCAACACCTGCGGCTTCTGGCCAGGTATAGAGCACGCTGGGAATTGCCCGATAGTTCATGTGGGGACGCTGTCCAGCAATGACTTCTGCGGCGAACACTCCCTCTTCCTCTGCTTTGTGTGCCAGCATTGCTCCACGGATAACGTCACCAATCCCATAAACTCCGGGTACGGTGGTCTGTAGCTGATCGTTGACAGGGATTCTACCTCGCTCATCGGTTTGCAGGCCGATCTTATCGAGGCCCAAGCTGTTTGTGAAGGGTTTACGCCCGACAGCGACCAGGCAGTATTCACCCTCAAAGCTCACTTCTTCACCCTTTTTATTCTTGGCAGTCACCACGACCTTGTCATCACTGGCAACAGCCTGCTGGACAGCGTGGTTCAGGTGAAACTTGATGCCGAGCTTACGCAGAATTCTCTGCATTTCCTTACCCAGTGAGAGATCCATGGTGGGAATCAGGCGATCCATGAATTCAATCACAGCGACCTTGGTACCCATGCGAGCGTAGACAGAACCCATTTCCAAACCAATGATTCCTCCACCAATCACGAGCATAGTTTCCGGGACGCTGGGCAAGGACAACGCCTCAGTAGAGGTGATAATACGTTTACCGTCGATTGGCACATTGGGCAGTGAAGAAGGCTCAGAACCAGTGGCAATGATGGTGTTTTTCGTCTGAATATTTTCTGTACCGCCATCTGCCTTGCGAACTTGAATTGTATTGGCATCCACAAAGCTGCCATGGCCTTGGTACACCTCGATTTGATTCTTGTTCATCAGATACATCACACCGTCACAAGTCTGAGAAACTACCTCGTCTTTGCGCTTCTTCATGTTGTCCCAGTTGAGGCTCAGTCCTGAGACATCGATTCCATGGGTCGCAAAGTGATTTTTGGCGTTGTAGTAGTGCTCGGTTGAATCGAGAAGGGCCTTGGAAGGAATGCAGCCCACATTGAGGCAGGTTCCCCCAAGGGTGGATGATTTTTCGATCAGGGCAGTTTTCAGTCCGAGCTGCGATGAACGAATTGCAGCGACATAGCCACCAGGTCCTGCGCCAATCACAACGACATCAAATTGGCTCATGAGTTCTCCAGAAAGTCTAAGAAAAGTGGATGACCGGACATAGCGAAGTCCGGTGAGTAAAGCTTGTAGATGATGAGGGAAAAACTAGGCGGACTGGATTGATGTTGCAAACTAAAATCCCTACCGCCTCATTCAGAAGGAAATCGATCAAAATGAAGATAGGGTGAGCTACTGGCGTACTTCCAACTGCTCTGGTGCAGCTACTTCTTCGATGGCGGGGGCTCGAGGATTGAGGAAGACGATGCGGTTACCCGTAGCTTCTTGGGCTACCAGAGGAATATTCCTCTCTTGTAAATCACGGCGCATCTGACGTCGTAGCCGGCTTTTGTCCTCAGAAGAGAATAGCTCGATCTCAATGTAGCGATTCGTGTTTTTGAGTTCGCTGAGTTGCTGGTATCCCGGAGTGTTTTCAAGATAGTCGAGGATCATATCTTCTTCCTCGATACTGTAATTTCGGAAGACCAGCAGATAGGCGTTGCCGATATCGCCAATGCTCTGGTAGTAGGACAGCACTCGATCAATAGCTTCCTGAGCAGCATCTTTACCAGCTCGAGTGCCTGCCTTGCCCAGCATGTTGAACCAGTCGTAGGAACCAGGCCGGTTAGCGGAGAGTTCCTTACCATAAGTGACTACGTCAGCAATTTGTCGGCCTGTGTTCGCATCGTAGACACTGAGTCTCACGGTCGCCTTGGTCGCATAGAATACACCACCCCGCTGATCTCGTTTGCCACCGACTAGTTCAAAGCGTACGAGGATTTCCGCCTGCTGATCCAACGCTAGGGCAATCAGGTTGTCTACGGGGCGATCTACCAATGCAGCTTGTTCAATCGTCCGGTAAACCTCTTCCATCGCCTGCTCATTGAAAACACGAAAGCCCATGCGGTTGAATTCATCTCGAATCACAGACAAGGTTGTGCTAACAGGCCCAATGTCGCGGGGTAAAGCATTCGGATCGGTTGGCGCATACACGATCATCACACGCTTGTTGCCCATTTTCTGGTGCAACACCCGGAGTGCCGTCAGAGTATCAACAATTCGGCTATCCTGGACATCTGCTCGGATCACCACTTCGTAGGCTGACCCCCCACTGGAGCGCCCTTCACGCAAGACTTGAAATTCCCTGATGAATCCTTGACTAGCACTGAAGATTTCATCACGGATGACCTCAAAATTCTGGGTCAGCGTTGTTGCATCAACATAGGCCCCAACGCCCTGCTCAACAGCCTCACGCTGTGCGTTTTTCAAGGCCTGAGTTCGTGCACCACCAATATTTTCGTCATAAATCGTTGCCACTCCAGTCACTGTGATTTCGCGTGCCAATGCCGTAAAATTCGTACATAGAGTCGCTATCAGTAACAGGATCAGGTAACGCATATTCCTCCTTGGATGATTTAATTGATTTCCAAACCAAATTCAGGATCTTCAGAAAGAAAGGGCAGTTCCACTGGTTCAATACGAGTGGGCTCCATTTCTGCAGGTTGGCTGGCAGGCTGAATGATAGCGCTGGCAGCACGAGGCTGCACCAAGGCATCTTCAGGTGGCGATGTAGTCCCTGCGGCTTCGATAGTATTTTCTGCCAAATTATCCAGTGGATTGTAGCTGCCAGCGGCTATTTGCATGTCGGTCCAGGCTTGCGCATACTTGATTCCTGGCTGATAGGCGTTGGCTTGTGCAAAATGATAAGCTGCCAATGACCACCGTTGCTGCAATCGATACACAGAGCCCAAGTTGAAGTGTGCAGCCGCTAGATTCTGGCCATCTTGAGGCCGCGAGGTGCGGGCGTAGAACTTGATGATCGCGCTGTAGCGCTGAAAGTCCTGACGTTCTAGCAGGGCAATCAGTACAGGATCTATCTCTTTCAGTGAATAGGATTTTCCATACAAGCGCAATAGAGCTTTGAGCGTATCTTGGGGTAATCTTGCCTGGCGTAATCGTGTGTAGAGTTCACTACCGAAGGTGAAACGTTCGGATTCGCCAAAGGATACAGGCTCAAAGACAACGTAACTCCAGCCTTTCAGCGCACGGTCATAATCTCCACTGACAGCATAGCGGTTAGCCTGCAGGATTCCCGGATGCCCCAAGTCCACAGTATCACCACTCCAAGGCAAAGGAGAGGTGCCGACCTCCAGTTCAAGAGTGCGATTTTTTTGCACAGGATTCAGTCGATCCAACATACGCTGCACAAGCAAGCGCCCAAGCCGCATCATTTCGCTGTCAGCAGGAGGCATTGCTAAAATCTCTGCTTCTCCTACGTAACTCTGCTGAAAAGAAATCTTTTCATTTCCCTGGTACAGCTCTTGTCGGCTCCCAGCGTTTAGGAAAGAGAAGTGAATCTCCAAATCCAAGGTGCGATGCATCACCCGTTCACTGAAGGGAATTTCTTCGAACTCAAAAGCCTGTCGGGGGATCGCGATTTCTTGACCAGGCTCCTGAACCATCACATTTCGCGATCGTAGATTAATTCTGGTATTCCCACGAGTCTCTTCTTCATCACGGACAGAAAAAATTTCAACCTCTGCTGCAACCAGGGCGGTGTATTCGCGTTGTGTCTCGCTTACTTCATCCAGATAGTCAAAATTAGGGATTCGATAGACTTCTTGAATAAATATATCACGAAACAAACCGGCTTGACGTCCTGTGAAACGCTCTAGTGAGAAGGCAGACGTGCGCAGTAGTGCTTCGGAATTGGGTGGATCGGAGTAGTAGACAGTTTTTGCCAGACAGCCAGAGAGCAGTAGCGGTAGTGACAGGAGAAATAAAAAATTAGTCAGCGAGGTCGTCTGTGGTTTGTACCAATTGCTTGTCTTGGTTGATGGTCCAGGTGTCTTCAGTTGCATCGTCATCCAGGTTGGCAGTTGCCGTGGCGGTGAAGGTACTGGCGGTGGCCGTGATGCCGTAGCTATAAATGGCATCGTCTGCAATGCCGACTCCAAGAGCTGCGAAGTCATCGGTGTAGCTTCCATTACTGGCATGATAGAGTTTTTCTGCCGTATGGATTGCTGCTAAATTGGTCTTGACTTCGCTTTGCTTGGCTCGTTGCAGATAGCCTTCCAGGCTGGGATAAGCCAGGGTTGCAAGAATGCCGATGATCGCAACAACGATCATCACCTCAATCAGGCTAAATCCCTTGGGTTGATGGGCACCGTATGCAAGATATCGACCTCTGATTGGCATAGACACCTCAGAGCAGAGACCTCACGGACTCGTTGATGAGTAGGAGAAAGTCATCAGGGAAGATCCCCAAGTACAGCGTAGCGAAGACGGTCAAACCGACTCCGAAAGAAGCCAGTCGTGGTGGAGTTTCTACAACTGCAGAGGTTTCTTCGCCTGCCTTCAGATACATGCAGGCGATGACTCTCAGGTAATAGTAAACTGAAAGTGCACTGTTGAGAACCGCAACGACTGTCAGTAGAATCCAATCGGCTTCCAAGGCAGCACCGAAGATCCGTAGTTTGCCAACAAAGCCACCCGTCAGAGGCAAGCCGATCAGCGAGAGCATCATCAAGCTCATGCCCAGTGCAAGCATCGGATTGGTTCGCGCATAGCCGTGCAGATCTTCGTAAGTCTCCAGAATCCGTCCACGATTGCGAATAGCCAGAATACCGAAAGCACCAGTGCTGACCACTGCATAAGCCAGCGCGTAAAAGAGAACACTACCAATCGCAGCAGTTGTGCCTACAGCAATGGCTACCATCATGTACCCGGCATGTGCAATAGAAGAATAAGCCAGCATGCGTTTCACGTTTTGTTGCTGCAAGGCAACCAGATTGCCGATGGTCATCGTGAGCATGGCAAGCCAACCAAGGATGGTTTCCCAGCCCTCAACTTGCTCCAAGGGAATTCCAACCAGCAAAATTCGGATCATGATTGCAAACCCTGCGGCTTTAGCAGCTGCAGACATAAACCCGGTGACTGGTGTTGGTGCGCCACTGTAGACATCCGGTGTCCACATGTGGAAAGGAACGATCGCCACCTTGAAACTCAGGCCGATAGTCAGCAGTGCAATACCTGCAAGAGCCAGCGGAGTCTCCACAGCCCCCAGGCGTAGTTGCTGCAGCATGTCCGGAAGATAGGTACTTCCGGTTGCGCCATAGAGCAGCGAGATGCCGTATAGTAGAAATCCAGTGGAGAAAGCGCCCAACAATAGGTACTTTAGTGCAGCCTCACCTGATTCAGGCACCTTGCGTTTCATGCCAACCAGGATGTAGCTGGAAATCGACATGATTTCGAGCCCGATGAAGATCACTAACAACTCGAGACTCGAAGACATCAGCATCATCCCAATCAACGCACTCAACAATAGGATATAATACTCACCGAAGTTCATCTCGTTTTCGGTGATGTAGTGCCGCGAGAGCAGGATGGTCATCAGTCCGATTAGCAGGTACACCAATTCCAGCAAGATCGAGTAGTTATCTGCTACCACGGTGCCGTAGAAACCTGTGTAACCGGCGCCATACAACTGCAACTCAGCAAGCATGGTCAGCACAATGCCCCCCAGTGAAACGCTGACGAGTACGTCGTTGCGGCGGTTGGACGGAACAAAGAGATCTGCCAACATCGCGACCACCAAGGTCAGAAATAGGATCAGTTCCGGAATCAGTGGTAGTAAATCGACCAGTGAAATGAAGTTGGGCATGCGAGGCTCTACCTGGGATTGGATAGCGAACAAAAATGTGCAAAACGGCACGAATATGTAAAGGAAGCACTGAAAAGACAAGTCACAAACTGGAATCATTCAACATTTTGCAGGCTTTGGAAAAGGCAAAATACTACCCATATTTCTGATTGAATAAATATACTAAAAATCATTATGCAGTCCAACATCATCTCTTCGCCAGAATTGGCCAGTCAGGGTCATCAAAAGATTGAGTGGGTACGACGCAACATGCCGATCCTGAGTCAGTTGGAGGATCAATTTGCTCAGGAACGTCCTTTCGCGGGCAAGCGGGTGACGGTTTGTATTCATCTGGAAGCCAAGACCGCCTACCTGGCACTGGTACTTCGAGCCGGTGGGGCAACGGTTTCCGTGACAGGTAGTAATCCTGAATCGACCAAGGACGATGTGGTGGCCGCACTCGCTGCAGAGGGACTGCATGTCTATGCTCGTCATGGTGCTAGTCCGGAGGAGATGCGCCGGTACATGAGCATTGCGCTGGAGCTACAACCGCATGTAGTAATTGACGACGGAGGAGATCTAGTCGAGCTACTCCATGAGTCGCAGCGGCAACACGGAGAACAGATGCTTGGAGCTTGCGAAGAAACAACTTCTGGAGTACTCCGTGCCAGAGCCCGTGCCGGAGCTGGACAACTACATTTCCCAGTGATGCTGGTCAATGATGCACGTTGTAAGTATCTCTTCGATAACGTACACGGCACGGGGCAGTCGGCTTGGGATGCAGTGATGCGCTCCACCAACCTGGTATTGGCTGGTAAAACAGTGGTGATCATCGGTTACGGCTGGTGTGGGAAAGGGTGTGCACTGCGGGCACAAGGACTGGGTGCAAACGTAGTGGTTTGTGAGGTTGATCCGATCAAGGCAGCCGATGCCATGATGAATGGCTGTCGAGTCTTACCACTCAGAGAGGCCTGTCCAATTGCTGATGTCGTATTAACCGTTACCGGAGGGCGTCACGCCTTGCGCAGGGAACACTTCCCCTTGTTGAAGAACAACGTCCTGCTGGCCAATGCTGGTCATTTCTGGGAAGAAATTGATGTGGAGAGCTTGGCGGAAATGTCGACAGAGCGTCGAGAGTTACGCGCTAACATTGAAGGATTCCATCTCTCCAACGGGAATTGGCTGAATCTGCTGGGAGGTGGCAACATCGTCAATATTGCTTGTGGAGATGGTCACCCAGCGGAAATCATGGACACCAGCTTTGCCCTGCAGGCTCTTTCCGCACGCTATGTGGTGCAGCAGGGGAATAGGCTGGTCGTAGATTGTCATCCGGTGCCCACAGAGATTGATGAGCAGGTGGCCCGTTTGAAACTAAAAGCAGCAGGAGTTTCGATTGATACGCTGACCCAAGAGCAGCAGGATTATCTGGCAAACTGGCAAGTCTGAGCAATTCATGAAGCTACTGATACGACAAACCACCCTGGTCACCGTCAACGAGAAAGACGAGGTCTTGGAACAGGCCGACCTAGCGATTGTTGATGATAAAATCGCTGCGATTGGTGAAATCCCAGAAGACTTTGTGCCGGACCGAATTCTTGAAGGACAGGACTGTATCGTGCTACCCGGGTTAGTCAATAGCCACACGCATTTGTCGATGACGCTGATGCGCAACTATGCGGACGATCTGGACTTCTGGCCCTGGTTGATGGAACGGATCAAGCCGCTGGAGGACCACCTGATTCTAGAGGACGTACGAATCGGTGCCCGTTTAGGTCTAGCAGAATTGATCAGAGGCGGAACAACCTGTTTTCATGACATGTATTTCCATCTGGATCAGGTTGCTGAAGAGGTGGAAGCTGCTGGTATAAGAGCCTGCCTCTGTGAAACATTGTTTGATAATGCTGGTCAGGGCGAACAAATGCTCCGTGATGCGGTTGAACTGCATCAACACTGGGATGGCCAAGCAGAAGGCCGGATCCGTGTTGCAATGGCCCCTCACTCAATCTATCTCTGCAGTCCGGGTTACTTGCGTGAAATTCTGCAGGAATCCTTGCGGCTACAATGTGGATGGCACACGCATCTCTGTGAAACAGAGCAAGAGGTGGAGAACTGTCGACAGCAGCATGGCAAAACCCCTGTGCAATTATTGGCTGATCTTGATTGCTTTGAGGTTCCCGTAGTAGCGGCTCATGGAATCTATGTTGATGAGCAGGATCAGTACTTGTTACGGGAAGGAAAGGTGAGCATCGCCCACAATCCGAGCAGTAACCTCAAGCTCGCCAATGGCATTGCGCCCATCCAGTCTCTTTTGCATCAGGGAGTGAACGTTTGCTTAGGAACGGATGGAGCTGCCAGCAACAACAATCTCAACCTGTTTGAGGAAATGCACTTGGCAGCCTTGCTCCAGAAGTGGAAAAATCACGATGCTCAGGCTCTCCCTGCTTCAGAGGTCCTAAGAATGGCTACGATTCGCGGTGCTCAGGCCTTGGGATTAGGTCACCAGATCGGATCACTGGAAGTTGGCAAGCAGGCCGACCTGATCATGATCAACACATCCCAGCCGCATCTCGCTCCACGCCATGATCCAATTGCGTTGCTTGTCTACTCTGCTCAGGCTTCAGATGTCTGCACGGTCATGGTCAATGGGCAGATCCTGCTTGAAGATCATGTCCTGCAAACCCTAGATCAATCCTCCTTGCTGGAACAGGCTTCTCAGCAAACTCAACAATTGCTGCAGCGAGCAAAGGCTCACAAGCCAAAGTCTATGCTGCCATAGCGCAGTCCGTTCACGCTTTCTAGGCATCACAAGAGGCTCTGAGCAAGAGTTTCTTGTTTCTCCTTTCCAACATTTTTGGCTATTTCGGGATGGAAATTCCTCTGTTGCGAGATCTTGTAATCATTTTCAGTCTGTCGGTGGTGGTAATCTATGGCTGCCGACAGGTGAATTTACCGATTCTGGTCGGTTTGCTGGTTACTGGGATGCTGGTTGGCCCCAGAAGCTTCGGGCTGATTCACGAGGTGCATCTGGTCGAAGTGATGGCAGAGATTGGTGTCATCCTGCTGCTTTTCTCAATCGGAATTGAGTTCTCCCTGAAGAAGCTCTGGCAGATTCGCACACTCGTCCTGGTCGGTGGAACCCTACAAGTCGGCCTGACGATGTTGGGAACCTTTGCTGTGACGCACTACCTGCTGGGATGGGCAACCACACAGGCTTGGTTTCTTGGGATGCTGTTATCGTTGTCTAGCACCGCTATTGTGCTCAAGCTTTACCAGGAACGCGGAGAGATGGAGACAATGCAGGGGCGCCTAGCCTTGGGAGTCCTCATTTTTCAAGATATTGCGGCGGTGCTGATGATTCTGGTGACCCCGATGTTGGGAGGAGAAGTTCTCGATACATCGAGCCTTGATGTGTTTCGCCTGGTATTGATTGGCCTTGGTTTACCGTTATTCATCTGGCTGGGATCTCAGTATGTTCTCCCCTGGATGTTGCACCGGGTGGTCAGTACCCGTAGTCCGGAATTGTTTCTATTGAGCATTGTCAGCATCTGCTTTGCAGTAGCCTGGGGATTCTCACAGGTCGGTATTTCCTTGGCGCTGGGTGCCTTTTTGGCGGGTTTGGTGATTTCAGAGTCCGAGTACAGCCACGAAGCCTTTGAGCACGTGTTGCCGTTCCGGGAGATTTTCACCAGCATTTTCTTTGTTTCCGCCGGCATGCTGCTGGATATTGGTTATCTCTGGGAACATCTTGGGCTGGTGCTGGCTGTCTTGCTGGCTGTCTTAGTCTTCAAGTTGTTCATACTTTTGGGGGTAGCGATTGTACTGGGAATGCCGCTTCGCACAGCTTGGATTGCAGGATTTAGTTTGTGTCAGGTGGGTGAATTTGCCTTTGTGCTCAACACAACGGGTAGCCGCTTCCAGTTGTTGAGTCCGGACAACGAACAACTCTTCCTGACTGTGATCGTCCTAACGATGATGCTCACCTCTTTCCTGATTGCTGGAGCCCCTCAGTTGACGCAATCCCTGCTACATCTACCCTGGCCTCGACGTTTGCGAGCTGGGCTTTACAAGGGCCTACGTCTACAGATTCGTTCTTCTCGCTATGATCTGCAGGATCACCTAGTGATTGTTGGTTATGGAATCAATGGGCGCAACGTGGCTCGAGCCGCCAAACGAGCACAGGTACCCTACGTGGTATTGGAAACTAACCCCGATACGGTTCGTAGTGAGCAGGCCCTGGGTGAGCCATTGGTCTATGGTGATGCTACCCAGAAAGCGGTGTTGAACCGTGTAGGAATTCGGCAGGCAAGAACGGTTGTGGTGGTGATCGCAGAAGCAACGGCAACTCGACGGATCGTCTCAGCAGTCAGAGAACTTAATCCTAGTGTTTACCTGATTGCTCGAACACGTTATGTGCGCGAGGTGGAAGAACTACGCCGCCTGGGCGCCAATGAGGTTGTTCCTGAAGAATTTGAAACGGCACTGGAAATCTTTGATCGAGTATTGACGCAGTACCTCGTACCTCGTCCAGAGATCGATCATCTTGTCGAGGAAATGCGCTCTGGGAATTATGACCTATTGCGTCAGGAAGCTCTTCCTGAAACCACTGAGGTTTCCCAGGAACCCAACCTTCATCCAGAAATTCAAGTAACGACCTTGCTGCTGGATGCTGCCTGCTCCTGGACCGGCCAGTCGCTACAGAAAATTCATCTTCGTGCAGAGCATGGAGTGAGCTTGGTGGCTCTTCGCCGACAGGGGAAAATGCTGCTGGATTTGTCAGGCGAAACAATCCTTCAAGCAGATGACGAACTGTTTCTGATTGGTCCACCGGAAAAAATGCGACAGGTGGCTCAATTGCTACGAATCGAAGCAGTCTGAAAATGTTCCGTGGCTAAACCTCTCTCCAACTTTCCAGGTATAAATAAGTTTGATCGTAGAATGCTTGATAGCTGGAGCAGTGGAAACTATCTCTCAACAAGGATTTGCTTGACACCCAGAGCAAAGCCAAACTAGATTAATTTGTGGTGTATGAGTGGATTTTGCGCTTTACAAAAGCATTCATTTTCCTGAATAAAGTGCTTTAATGATCCGCTTATAAACTCTGTAAATCCTTGGCATACTCTGGCTGTGAAGTCGGCAAGGACATCCAGAGTTTCTTCTTGCTCTAATGAACCTTCGTTCGCAATGAAATGATTCGCAATTGGACTGCTCTATAAATACTTTACAATTTGGCGAAGTATCTGGAGCTCTAATCACTTCCCAGAGGAATATATGAAGAAAATCGTGTTGATGCTAGCCAGCGCACTATCTATGGCTGGTTTCCAGGCATTCGCCGACACTACTGACCAACGGTGGATGACCAAGGTCGAGCTTACTAAAAGAGGGATGCACTGTGCAGATGATCCCAACTGTTTCAACCGCTACCACCCGGATATTCCATCCAAGGCAGATGCTAACGTGGGTGACATGATTATCTACCACACTCGAGATGCCTTAGATACCGAGTTTCGACTAGATTCAACTCCTGATGATTTAGCCACTGTAGACTTGGGTCTCGTGCATCCAATGACTGGTCCAGTTCACATCAATGGAGCCAAGCGAGGGGATGCAATTGAGGTAGAGATTGTGGATATTGCTCCTGATGAATATGGCTACACGGTCATCGCACCAGGTTTCGGATTTCTGCGGGATGTCTACACGGAGCCCTACATTGTCAACTGGCGTCTAACTCGAAATGGAGCAGTTTCACCGGAAATGCCTGGTGTGACGGTACCCTATGAAGCATTTCCTGGGTCGATTGGTGTCATGCCGGGTAACCCAGAGATTGATAAGATCTTGGAGCGGGAAGCTAATCTGGCAGGAGCTGGGGGAGCAGTTTTGACTCCGTCTGGCCCCGGTGCTTTACCTGCAGATCTCTGTGGTGAAGGGGGTACAGAAGAGTCTCGTTGTCTACGCACCATTCCACCAAGAGAAAATGGTGGAAACATGGATGTTCAGCAGCAACAAATCGGTACACGAATGCTATTTCCCTGCTTCATTGACGGCTGTGGTCTCTTCGTTGGAGACGTCCACTATGCACAGGGAGATGGCGAGGTCTCGGGAACAGCCATTGAGATGGGTTCGGTGACCACCCTGCGAGTCGTTAAGATCCACCCGGGCAAAGCAAAAGATCTCTCCATGCCGGCTACCAAAGGTAATGATCAGATTATCGACATGGAGCCAACACGGTACTACCAAACTGTGGGTATCCCACTGAAGGGTGTGGGTGAAGTGCCACCGACCCACCAGTACCTGACTGGCACCAAGATTGAGAATCTGGCCAACTTGAACGAAGATCTATCAATTGCTGCCCGGCATGCACTCATGCAGATGATTGATTACCTGACGGATGAACATGGTTTGACTCGGGAGCAGGCCTACATTCTGAGTTCTGTAGCTGTTGACCTGAGAGTTGGCCAAGTGGTGGACATTCCCAACTACGTAGTGACGGCCACGCTCAATCTCGATGTCTTCGACAAGTTCCGGCACTACTGAGTTGCGGACGTTCTCCCCCAATGTGAACTGGAAAACTCTGGATTCATGATGCTATCACGCAGATTACTGATCCTGATCCTACTGGCGCTATGTCCCGTATTGGCACTAGCCCACTCGCCTTGGGGGCAATACCAAGTATATCGTCAAAAGCATCTGCTGGTCTTTCGTTCTAGGGATGACCTACAAAGTTATCCCTACTCCAAGAAGCTTGTGGAAGCTCTCAATAGGTCCGTTCCAGAGTCCAAAGCTCGGCCAGCCCGGGCTATCAATTTGGAGCGGGCTTACAACCTGCTACGTACCAACCAATTCCAGTTTGCGTTGCTCAGCAAGACCAACGTTGAGATGATGCGCAACGCCTCCGATCAATTCCAGGGCAAGAACAAGGTTGACCTGAAAACGATCTACGAGTTTGGGGACTTGGAGTTTGTTGTTCAGCCTGATTTTCCAGAGGATCTGGTAGCAGTTGTTGCTCATGGTGTGCTGGAAAGCCTGGAATCCCTGCCCGAAGCCAAGCCTACTGAAGAAGTCATCGCCAACAACATGCTTCACGCTGGAGCACGCAAAGCGCTCACTGCCAACTGAATTTTCTGAAACTTTCCCTGCATCTTAGCGTACTCAAAGTAAACGGTCTCACTGCTTTGATTACTACACCCGCCTGAAATCCCTGCGCAAACTCAACTCTGTTGCTCCCAGAGCCATTGGGCGACACGCAGTAGCCGAGCATCGGCTCCACGAGGAGCAACCAACTGCATCCCGATTGGCATGCCGTTTTCCGCCTGAAAGAGAGGAAGGGTCAACGAGGGGGTACCGCAGAGGGTCCAGATTCCGTTGAAGACGGGATCTCCGGTAGTGTTGCGGTCTCGGGGTGCATGATCTGGAGCCGAAGGCATCACCAGCATATCAGCCACCGCAAAGAGGGGGTCTAGTGCGCGGTTGAGGAC
>WTIF01000370.1 GCA_011522845.1 Deltaproteobacteria bacterium | reverse complement strand
GTCTCATTATAACGCTGTGATTATTTTGATTAGACAGATTTGAAACTTTTTAGCCCTGCATGAAAAAAAGTTTTAGAAACGATTTTGGATCGTTGTAATCACAGCACTCAAACATTTTTAGAACTATTAGAAGAGCAATCTCTGATCTGCTCCGCACACTTCATACGATCTGTTGGAAAACCAAATATATTTACTGTACCAGCATCATTGCCACAATCTGGTGCCCTTCAACGTGAGGCATACAATGGAGCTACTAAGTCAATCTAGAACCAAACCCAACCTTGACCAGATACGTAAGATTAAAGCTACACTACGCCAAGCTCTGAAGCTCTCCGAGGAAGATACCATCACTGTTACAGAATTAGCTTGCTTAGAGGAAGATTGTGCTCCTTTAGAAACAGTGATTGGTCTTCTTCGGGATGGCCATCCACAAATTCAGCACAAGATCCATAAACCAACAAACTCCATTGATACCCACGATCTCACAGAAGTTTGCAAAGCATGGGGATTTGAGACTGGTAATTTGGCATTTATAACTTTTGACAAGGAGACATGAATGAAAAGTCCAAGCAAAGTCCCAGTAACTATTCTGACCGGATTCCTCGGTTCGGGTAAGACTACACTGCTCAACCGAATCCTTAGCGAAGAGCATGGAAAGCGAATAGCCGTGATCGAAAACGAATATGGGGAGGTTGGTATCGACCAAGCCTTAGTCATTAACGCCGATGAAGAAATCTTCGAAATGTCAAACGGGTGCATCTGCTGCACAGTCCGTGGCGACCTGATTCGCGTGCTTGGGAATCTTATGAAGCGGAGAGACAAGTTTGATTACATACTTCTCGAGACCACTGGCCTCGCTGATCCAGGACCAGTTGCGCAAACCTTCTTTATGGATGATGAGATCGCTTCTGAATTTTCCCTGGACGGTATAGTTACTCTGGTGGATGCGCATCACATTAACCAGCAACTGGGTCGAAGCCAGGAGAGTACTGAGCAGATTGCCTTCGCTGATGTAATCTTGCTCAACAAGACCGACTTAGTTAAAGCCGAAGAACTTGATGCACTTGAAACGAGGCTGCGGGAAATGAATCGGCTCGCTCGAGTGCATCGCTGTGAGCGGGCGAACGTAGCGATTTCAACAGTATTGAATCTTGAGGCTTTCAACTTAGACCAAGTACTTGCGGAACACCCTACGTTTTTAGAGCCTGAGTACCCATTTGAATGGACGGGAGTTTATGCTCTAACGCCCGGCAGCTATGAATTAAGCTTGGATGATGGTCCAGACCCGACCATGTCTTTGGTAATCTTGGAAAGACTGGATCATAATTCTGCTCCTCTGTTCATAGAAGAAGCATTGCAACAAGGTGCTGAATGGTGTGTGAGGCGCTACGCAGAACCTGCCTCTAAGATATCTCCTGGTAACATCGTGCCAATTGACCAGCATGTCGAGCTACAGCTACAGATTTCAGGTCAAAAAAGTTTTGCAATCGAAATTGACAAGCAAACATCGCTAGCACTTTTCGCTCAGCATACCGCTGAAGAATTTAATCTTCGCCTGGGTGCTTCAGATAATGCTGAAGTACTTCCAGTTTTAGAAAGAACTTGGGTTGCACAGCATGAACATGACGATGAAGTAGGCTCAGTAGCAATAGAGGTTGACGGTGATGTTAACCCCAACAAGTTAAATGCTTGGCTTGGAAAACTTCTTCGAGAGAAAGGCATAGATATTTTTCGAATGAAGGGATTCTTAAGCATTGCGGGGGAATCTGAACGCTTTGTGTTTCAGGGTGTTCACATGCTTTTCGACGGACAAGCGGACCGACCCTGGGGAAATGAACCACGGCACAACCAGCTCGTCTTTATCGGACGAAATTTGGATGGCAATACCATGAAGAGAGAGTTTGAGGCATGCCTAAATTAGTTAAAAACAAGGCGCATGGTGTGCTCCAAAATGGCTTCTTTGCTGCTGTAGATGACTATCCAATTACGGGAGGGTGGGGGCTGAATGGAAAACTCTTTGCGGTTGGTGATGCAAGTGGTTCTATTCAGGCCTTTGATGGAACATCTGGGCGGAAAATCTGGGGAAATTCCGAAGCTCACGTCGGTGGGATCATGGGTATGTCAGTCTCCTCCAATGGGAAACAGCTCGCGAGCGTCGGGCAGGATGGGCAACTCGCACTTTGGGACTTTGCAGATGGGCAACTGCAACACCGAACTGAAATTGCGAGCGGTTGGGTCGAGCATGTGGCCTGGTCAAAAAGTGGCGACCACCTTGCGGTATCCTCAGGAAGAGTAGTCACTATTCTGTCATCATCTGGTGAAAAAATTTGGTCTTCAGAAAACCATCCCAGTACCGTTAGTGCTCTTGAATGGGTGACAGACCAAGAACTCAGTACTGCCTGCTACGGCCGTGTAACTTTTTTTAATACATCGTCAGGTAAGGAGAATGAACGTCTTGAATGGCAGGGGTCTTTAGTTTCACTCGCTCTGAGTCCTGACGGGAATGTTGTGGCTTGTGGCAGTCAGGATAAATCTGTTCACTTCTGGCGGAGGTCGAACGGACAGGATTCTATGATGTCGGGCTATCCTTGGAAGCCGTCAGAGTTAGCCTTCAGTCATGATAGTATCCTGCTTGCTACTGGTGGAGGTGAAGATATTACAGTTTGGAGTTTCGAAGGGAATGGGCCTGAGGGGACAACACCGGGGGTGTTGGAGTTTCACAAGGCACCCATCAGTTCACTTGCTTTCTCAAATCATCAAAGACACCTGGCATCTGGGTGCCGCGAAGGCGGGGTTGTAGTTTGGTCATTAGGAAGACGTGGTGGGGGACATGCGCTAGGGGGAGCACCAGTTAATGGTTCTGTAGAAAACGTCTATTGGCGACCAGATTGCCGCAGTTTAGCTGCAATTGACTCCGAGGGAGGAATCACAGTTTGGCG
>WTIF01000060.1 GCA_011522845.1 Deltaproteobacteria bacterium | reverse complement strand
CGAATACTTGGATCTCGGTGGTTGTAGAGGATTCGACAGTGGGGTCCTACATTGGTCATCTGCTCAAGCAGCATCACCAGAATCTTATCTTCCCGAAAACCAACTACCTCCGCTGGGACAGAAACACGAGTTTGCGGATCGTAGAGGAAACACATGCTGCCCTTTGAGCAGCCAGGATTAGTCGCCTCAATCAAGTGACCAATCATCTGGGTCACTCGGCCTTCTGCTCGCAAAGGCTTGAAGCGCTGTACTGTCTTCAGGTAGGGGCCGAGATGGGAATAGCGTATCTGCTCAGCAGCTTCAGCGTTCATCGAAATTTCCAAACAACTCAGTGGGATCTATCGCGGCATCTGGTTCTGCGGCAGCTTCTGTCGATGAGGGCTCTCCAAAGAGTTCAGCCGGATCTATTTCAGCATTGGTATCGACAGCATCTACTAACTCTTCTTCCACTTTCATTCCTGATATCGACTCAGGAGTCTCCTCAGCGACCACAGAATTATCTTGCGCTTCAGGCGCTGTCAAAACGGGTTGCCCTTCGGATTCAGTTCCTTGCACTGTGGGGTCGCCTGCTTTAGTTTGCAGTTCTTCCGGTACAGCAAAATCGTAGGCATCCATATCTACAGAGTGCATCTGCACCTGGCGTTCTGCCAGTCGTTGGCTCAGTTCCTCCTCAATTTGCTCAAACTGCTGCTGGAAGGTGAAGTTCAGCACGTCATCATCAGTTTCAATGAAGATGGATCCTGGCTCCGCTTCCTGATTAACCTTGAGTACAAGGGTTTGCTCCTCTCCCATGTACTGATCAAGATTAACTCCGGTATTTTTCATAAATTCATAGTCTTCAGGATGTAAGAACACCTGAATCTTCCCTTTCGATTCAATTTCCCGGAGCGCCTTGACCAGGATATTCTGCAACATCTCTGGGTTGATCACCAGCTCTTGCACCACTACCTGCTTGGCAATCAGGACTGCCAATTGAACCAACTCCTGCTCTGCTTGAAAGCGGACAACCTGCCGCAGATTGGAAAGCTGTTCAATGACACCATTCATCTGATTGGCTAGGTATTCTGACTCTTGGAAGCGTTTCTCCATTCCAGCCTGCAAGCCTGCATCAAAACCTTCCTGATATCCTTGTTCTTTGACCTTATCTGCTTCTAAATGAGCTTCTCTGAGGACGGCCTGCCGTTCGTCCTCCATAGTTTGCTTTATTGTGAGTGCTTCTTGCTTAAACTGCTCTGCTTCCAGGTTGGCTTTCTCGGTCTTCAGCAAAAGTTGCTGTTTATAAAGCTGAGCCCCCTCTCGAATTGACTTGGCAAACGCTTCTGCATCCGTCAGTAGCGAATTCTCCCGGATGAAATTATCTGTTGCAAAAACACTCGCTAGCTCTTGCTTTTCTTCGTCTGAATAAGATTCCTCTCCAGTGTCCAACTCACCAAAAGCAGAGCCATGCGAAGATTCCTGATAAGAGGCATCGTAACCCTCAAAGTATTGAATGGTTTCAAACTCTTTCCCCTTGGCAAGGTGCTCAGGGACTTCACCGGTTGGTACTACAGGAGGGGCTACGTCGGGTTTTCGATGAGGATGGCCTGGTTCTTCACTTTCAACATCCTCATCGAAACTGGGTAGCGTGAATTGCTCAAGGGCCTCTGGTGAGCTCATAAGACAGGAGTGCTAGGGGGAAAAATAAGAGGGAACGGCAGGGATTACAAGACAGACACCAAGACTGCCTTGATTGATTACTTCTTGTCGCGCAGCCAGGTACGTACGAGGCCTGCGGTCTTGATCGGATCTCCCTTGGCCATTTCGAGAATTTTTTCGCGGGGAGGTAGTCCAGATTCGCGTTCAGTTGGAATCTCGAGTTCCTCACCTTCAAGTTCACCAATGGTTGCCGGCAGGCCCATCAGCAGATCAAGATCTGCAGGCTTAGTGCTCAAGCGCTGAACCATTGGGCGGATGACCAACATGATCAGTGCCAGTACAGCAGCACCTAAAGCAACGTAGCGGATGAGATCCAGAATGAACTGGTTACGCACTCGGGTCGCTTCCAGCTCGGCTGCCTTATCTTCTTCGACTGCTTTACCGAATGGCATATTGACCACTGAGACCCGGTCTCCACGCGCTTCGTTAAAACCGATGGCGTTACGGACCAAACTCTGAATTTCTTCTTTTTCGTTTTCTGACCAAGGAATGTTGTCTCGACCAATGTAGTTACCACCCTCATCAAGAATCTGTGGACGCTTATTATCTAACAATACCGAAACTGTTAATCGCAAAACCTGCCCAGACGCAGTTTCTTTAACTATTTCACGCCGAGACGTTTCATAATTTCTTGTGGAATTCTTCTTGGCAAATTCAGAAACAGTTGCCGCCTCGCGACCTGTAGCTTCTGGAAGATTTGTAGTGACACCAGCAGGACCAACTGGGATAGAACGTGTTCCAGTCGAGGCTTCATCCACCAATTGTTCACTGACAACGCTAGTCTGATCAGGATCAATCAGTTGCTCACGAATCGTCTCGCGGTCGAATTGGAGCACCGCATTGACGTTGACTCGCACTCGGTCTTCTCCAACGACCTCTTCCAACTGGGCAATCACTTTCTGCTCCAGTTCCATCTCCAATCGTCGCTTGTAGGAATAGTGCTCGTCCAAACGTCCGCCGACAGTCTGATCATCCATTCCTTCGGTCAACAAGCGCCCTTTTTGGTCTGTCACTCTAACTCTTCGAGGCTCCAAGCCTTCGACGGCACCTGCAACCAAATGCACGACAGTCTCAACCTGTTTTTCTGAAATACCTTGAGTTTTAACCGTTAGGGCTACTGAGGCGGAAGCTTCTTCTTGAGAATCTGAGAACAAGGTTTTCTGCGGAACAGCTAGTGAGACTTTAGCTCGATCAATGCTCTCAATCATACCAATCAGGCGCGCTAACTCGCCCTCTTGGGCAATCCTGTACTTAACCTGCTGCTGAAACTCAGTTTCGCCGAGCGCTGGCTGTTCGAAAAGATCGAGAAAGCCAATGCCACCACCTGGTAGCACCTTCTCACTGGCCAAGGTCAAGCGAGCTTGATCGGCCATCTCTGGGTGTACCATTACAGAGTTTCCACCAGGACCTAGCAGGTAAGGAATTTGATTTTCTTGGAGTTTTTGTACGATACGTGCGGCGTCCTGAGTCTCTAAATTTGAGTAGAGTGGAGCCCAGCTATCTTGGTTGGAAATGATGATGATTGAGACCATCCCGACTAGGACGATCAGCAGCGATACCAAAACGGTGACCCGTTTGGCGATACTTAAGGAACCGAAGAAATCTTGAAACTGGAGTCTTACGTCGCCTAGAACGCCGGCCTGCTCTGCCATCTAAAGTGCCTTGAGCGGATATGCTACAATAGAAAATTGATCGAAGACTTGTTTACAATTCTTCGCAATAAGTGATTATTTTCAGGAAAGTCTTATCTGCTGGCGTTAGCGCCATTACTTACTCAGTTGTGCGTGCGATCCCAGCAAAATTGATTCCACCGCCTGCTTTCAAAACGTTCTACAGGAGTGATAACGAGTAGATCAGACCTGCATCCGCATAACTTCTTCGTAAGCTGTTGTTAGTTTGTTGCGTACCTGCAGCAGCAGTCGCAGTGAGATTTCTGCCTTCTCCATGGCAATGACAGTTCCGTGGATATCTTTCTCAGAGGCTGTCAACAACTCTACTTGCTTCTGCTCAGCTTCCTGATGCTGACGATTAACTTCCATCAGCATACGTTCAAATGTTTGTCCAATGTTGGCGCCAGATTCAGCAACGCTGGGTCGGGACGGATCAGGCAGTAGGCTTTTGCCCTGCAAACTGGAGAGTGAATCAGGAGGCAATTTCATAGGTTCTGATTAATAGAGTAAAACCGAGAATTGGCAAGAGTTTCGGGCAAAAAATTCCGCTCTTTCAAACACTTTCTGCAGAGCGTAGATGTCGATAAAGTTTTTGTAGAGACTGCTGCACTTCCATTGCTCGCTCATACATGCTGCGTGCTTGCCGCACTTCTGCTTGCAGATTTACACTGCTGTGGAGGCCGTCCAGTACTGAATCCACATCCTTGCCAAAGTTATCGACAGAACTGAGAGCTTGCTGCATCTGCTGCTGGAAGGGTCTCTCTGCTGTCACGGCAGCCTGGGTTGGACGCATGGGAACAGTGAGTTTATTATCCAAGGCGGTTGGCTTCTGCACGTTCATGGGCCCTCCTGAATGGCCACCGAGGTCAAGCAACCAAAATCTTAGGCGTTTCGTCCGAGATCAAGGGCTGACTGAACCATGTTCTTAGTTGCATTGAAGGCCGCAGTGTTGGCCTCGTAGGAACGGTTTGCGGACATTAAGTTGACCATCTCTTCCATGATGTTCACGTTGGGCATCTCCACATAGCCCTCTTCGTTGGCGTCAGGATGCCCTGGCTCAAAGCGAAGAATCGGTGGTCGCTCATCCTGCACAATGCCCACAACTTTTACCTCAGTTGAGGTGCTGACAGAACGATCTTGAGAGAGCAGTTCTTCTTCAAAAGTTCGATCATTCGCCACAGATGCCAAAATGACTTCCCGACGTCGGTAAGGTCCTCCCTGAGGAGTCCGGGTTGTTTCAGCGTTGGCGATATTCTCTGAAATTGTGTTGACACGCTGCCGCTGGGCAGTCATCCCAGATACGCTAGTATTGAATGCGGATAGAAAACTCATTATTTGGTCTCACTGATGGCAGTTTTAAGCATCCGAAATTGATGAGATAGCATCCGAATCGATGCATTGTACATCAGTTGGTTCTCAGCCATCTTGGCCATTTCTTTGTCCAAATCGACTGTATTTCCGTCAAAATCAGCGAAGGGGGTCGCACTACGAATTCGCTGCCCTTCGACCGTATCCAGCAAGGGTGCATCGTTTCCGTCTAGATGCCGCTCATCTGTTACTTTCAACGGACCTGGCGTCTCTGCTTCAAGGGCTGCCACTAACGAATTCTCGAATACCAAATCTTCAGCTTGATAGCCGGGAGTATCTAAGTTCGCAACGTTCGAAGAGAGCAGCTTGTGTCGCTCGGTACGCAGATCTAAAGTTTTCTGCGCAAGTAATTGGGCGGTATCGTTGAACAAAGACATGAATTACTCCAAACAGGCTGAAAAAAAGCTTTATAATTGGATGCAATTCCAAGACCAGCACCTGAACCCACTCCGCTTTGTTTCTGACTTCGCTGACGTTATCAGGTAGTAAGGGCAACACCGCTTCTAAATCTCATCAAGCAACAAATTGAGAATCACTAAAGCCTCTTGATCAGAGGATACCGTGACCAAAACCACACGATTACTCTATGCCTACTCCTCAATGAGCTACTTAAACTGTGATTGAGCAAAAAGTACTGGCTGTAGCAGATTCATAACTAAACGGAATCGCATTCCTAAACTGTCATTTTGCTAGAGGACAAATGAGATTTTCTCGAACTTTTAGAATGGTACAGTATTGCCATAAGATAAAAAATATTCTCAATCAAATAGTCTAGGCAATCATGCTCTCGAGTATTATTCTGCTCTGTACAGGAGTGGCCTATCCACTGAGACTCTGGCAAACTCTTTCACTTGTATTAGGTCGCTCTGTCGCTTAGGCATACGCAAGGATTTTGGCAGAAAACCCTGCGGAAACGCACTAATTACCAATCGTATTCACACAGCGTAGGTAAAGAGAGCGGCTTGCTCCTTCCACAACTCTTCAAGTTCATCCATCATTCTTGGGTTCAACTGAACCTGCATTGGGGTTTGGATCATTACAGAGGCATCACTCTCTGTTTTGACACGAAAGTGGATCTTCTGGGACCCTTGGTACTTTTGAAATATACCACGCAGATGGCGCAACTGCTCCGGAGGCATGCGCTCCTGATCGATACAGATCGTCATACTTAGTGCTTTTTCAGAGCGAACCTGACTGAGTAATTCCAGGCGATCTGCTACCAAACCAAACTCATCATCCCGAAAACTGATGCGCCCACTGACAAGCAGCGGCTCATCCATTTCAAGCAGGTGTCCGTAGTCGTTGTAGATTCGACTATAGATGGGCAGTTCCAGAATACCCCTCAGGTCTTCGAGACGAACAATAGCAAATTTTTCAGAGTTTTTTGTCAATCGAATGGTCTTCTCAACGACAATTCCAGCGATGGAGACATTGTCTCCTTCTTTGTGGATACCGGTAAGAATATCAGCGGAACTGGTTGCCAAAGCTTTAACATCAGAAGCATATTGATCCAGAGGATGCCCAGAGACATAAAATCCTAGAGACTCCTTCTCTAATCTAAGTCTTTCTTTCAGTGACCAGTCGCGAATATCTGGCAGTTCTAGTTGTGTTTCGGTTTGACGCGCCTCTGACTCATCCATTAGATCAAATAGTGATTGCTGTGAGCCATCTTCTGCTCGTTGGAACTCCTGAGCTAGATGGATTGCATGATCCAGCACGTTGAATAACTGAGCCCGGTTAGGACGAAAAGAATCAAACGCCCCACACTTGACCAGTGTTTCAAGCATGCGCTTATTCATTCGATTGAAATCCAAAATTTTCAAAAACTCCATAAAGTCACTGATCTCTTCAACTTCCTGGCGAGCTTCAACCAACGCATCAACGGCATTGCCCCCAACATTCTTAACTGCATTCAAGCCAAAACGCACTGCTTCAATCCGAGCCTCTCGCCGCAGAAATCTTCGAATCGGAGATAGCTCTGCGGTATCCGCAGTGGTTTGAAGTTCAACCTGAAGTTGTTGGAGGATTTTGGATTCGGCAGGATCCAAATTCTTTTTCAGGACTTCCATCTGGGTCTGTAGCGCCTGTAGAAACTCAGATTCTGTTCCAAATTCTTTTTCGAGTATAGGAGTGAGGAGGTGTCGCAATACGTTTCGAATAGGCTCTGCGTTGTTCATCGACTGGAATTGCTCCAGGTGAAGTAGAGTACGCTTATGTACACGATATCCTTGACGGGTGACCGTAAACTGCTTACGTCCTTCACGAACATCTGGAGGCAACACCCGAATCTTCATTTCTTTGCATTCGCCGATAAAGTTGACGATCTTGTCTGGGTTAGTGATGCTGGAGTTCAGCACTGCCGCCATGAACTGCACAGGATAGTGAGCCTTCAGGTAGGCGGTCTGATAAGAAATCAGACCATAAGCTACGGTGTGAGACTTGTTAAAACCATAGCCCGAAAAGTAATCGATCAGGTCAAAAATCTCGTTCGCTTTCTCCTCGGGGCTCATCCCACGAGGTACCCCCTCAACAAATTCCAGATTTGCACAACAGCCCTCAACAAACTTTTGACGCTGCTCAGCCAACACCTCCGGAATCTTCTTGCCAATCGCTCGACGCAACAAATCAGATTGTCCCAGAGTAAACTTGGCAAGTACTTGTACTCCCTGCATGATCTGCTCTTGGTAAACCATCACGCCATAGGTTTCCTTGAGAATTTCTGCCATCAAGGGGTGGGGATAGACCACCTTCTTTCGCCCATGTTTACATTGCACAAAGTCTTCAACCATCCCAGATCCTAGAGGGCCTGGACGATACAATGCTAAAATAGCAACAATGTCTTCAAAGACAGAAGGACGCATATCGAGTAGTAGTTTTTTCATTCCAGAAGATTCCAACTGGAAAACCCCAGTTGTGTCTGCTCGACAGAACAGTTCAAAGGTAAGTTCGTCATCCATCGGAATCTTGTTCAGATCCAGTTGCTCTTCCTTGGTACGGTTGCGATTGATCAACTCCAGAGCCTTGTCAATAACCGAAAGGTTGAGTAAGCCAAGAAAGTCAAACTTGACCGCTCCTTGATCCTCAGCATATTTCATTGCAAACATCGACTGCACAGTGTTGTCTTTGCCTGTACAAACGGGCATCACCTCACGGATATCCTGATCCATGATGATCACCCCCGCAGCGTGAGTACCAAGATGTGTGCTGAGATTTTCCAAGGATTTGCTTAACCGAATCAACTTCTGCTCGTTTTCTGTTCCTTCGCGCTCCATCCGGGCTAGTTCAGGTTCCTTGTCAATGGCATCCTGCAGACTGATATTGAGTTCGTTGGGGACTAACTTGGCAATCTTGTCAGCTTCTGAAAATGGAAAATCCATTACCCTTGCGACCCCCCTAACAACAGCTTTGGCCTTGAGCGAACCAAAGGTCGAGATCTGGCAAACTTTTTCCGAACCGTACATCTCACGTACGTGTTCGATCACGCTATCCCTACCCTCAACATCAAAGTCGATGTCGAAATCGGGCATGCTGATGCGATCTGGGTTGAGAAATCGCTCAAATAGCAAACCATAGCGTAGCGGATCAACATCGGTGATACGCAAAGCGTAGGCAACCAGTGATCCGGCTCCAGAACCACGACCTGGCCCCACAGACACCCCGTTGTCCTTAGCCCAATTGATAAATTCCGCGACGATCAGGAAATAGCCCGGAAACTTCATCTGATTGATGACTCTCAATTCAAAGCTAAGCCGCTCATCGTAAGATTTACGGAATTCCTCAAATGGCTCAGAAGATTGATAAAGCTCATGTAGAATCTTTAACCGCTGTTCCAAGCCTGTGTGGGATTCATGCTCCAGCCAACTATCCAAGGTGTAGCCCTGAGGAATCTCAAACTGTGGTAGATAGTAAGTACTGTTATCCAACGAGAGTTCGCAACTGGCAGCAATCGTAGCGGTATTCTCCAATGCTTCGAGTGGCAGACCACTCGACATGAAAGTCTCCTGCATCTCTGCTTCGGTCTTGAGATAGCACTGATCGGTTAGCATCTGGGGGGCATCCCGGTCTGTCACCTTGCGCTGCATGCCCATCAATCGGAGGATATGCTGGGCCTCGGCTTCTTCAGCATTCACATAGAAACAGTTGTTTGTGCCTACTAAAGGCAAGCCTACATCCCCAGCGAGCTGCATTAATCCCTGATTCACCTCCTCTTGTTCAGCAAGTCCCGTATTCTGAAGTTCCAGGTAGTAGCGACCCGGGAACAGATCTGCGTACCACTGCGCTAGTTGGCGAGCGTCGTCCAAGCGTCCATTGAGGATACGACTACCTAATTCTCCCTCCACTCCGCCACTCAGAACAATCAGTCCTTCTCGGTAACGCTCTAATAGCATATGGTCAATCAAAGGGACGCCTCGTCGCTTTCCATCCGTGAAACCAAGACTCGCTAGGTAGGCTAGATTTTGGTATCCTTGTCGATTCTGACAGAGCAACTGCGTGTGAAAGTAGCGCAAATTGGCGTTTGGATCTGGATGTTCTGCAAGTGGAACTTCACTCACAAAGGCACCCATACCAATCAAGGGTTTCAAATTTTCCTTCTCAAGAGCCTGGTAGAACTCAACAGCACCGAAAAGATTGCCATGATCAGTGATGGCACAGGCGCTAAAACCTCGCTCTTTCAAGACCTTTGCGAGCTGCTTGACGCGAATAGCGCCTTCCAACAGGGAGTACTGGGTATGTAGATGTAGGTGTGTGAACATGGGGAACTGCTGCTGCAGGATTGACAAAGAGGATGGAATGGCTCCCAAGTCTTGTCAAAAAAGAGGTCTGATGCAAGGCAGTTTGTTGATATCAGTAAAGAAAGAAGACGGGGAACTTTTCTTAGGTCTGAAGAATTCAGGGAAGAGGTTGCACTGTTGAAATGAGCTTGGCTACCCATCGTTCAGGGTAACCAAGCAGAGAGACGGAAGACTTAGTAGCGATAGTGGGCAGGTTTGAATGGACCTTCTGCTGAGACGCTCATGTACTCCGCTTGTTGTGGTGTGAGGTCAGTGAGCTTGGCTCCAAGCTTACTCAAGTGCAAACGTGCTACTTTCTCATCTAATTGCTTGGGCAGAACGTAGACCTGATTTTCGTATTTTTCATGGTTCTGCCAGAGTTCGATCTGAGCCAACACTTGATTGGTAAAGCTTGCAGACATCACAAAAGAAGGATGTCCTGTCGCACACCCTAGGTTCACTAGGCGTCCCTCAGCCAAGAGGATAATGCGCTTTCCATCTGGCCATTCGTACTGGTCCACTTGGGGTTGTACATTGATCTTCTTGATGTGAGGATCTTGATTGAGCGACTTCACATCAATCTCAATGTCAAAGTGGCCGATGTTGCAGACAATTGTATTGTCTTTCATAGCATCTAGATGTTCTCGACGAATGATGTCGCAGCAACCGGTGGTTGTAACGAAGATATCTCCTCGTGAAACAGCATCCTCCATAGTAGTCACTTCGAAGCCCTCCATCGCGGCCTGCAAAGCACAAATTGGGTCGATCTCCGTGACGATCACACGAGCACCTTGTGCCCTGAGTGATTGGGCACTTCCTTTACCTACGTCCCCATAGCCCGCAACAACGGCCACCTTGCCAGCGATCATCACGTCTGTAGCTCGCTTGATTCCATCCAACAGTGATTCGCGGCAGCCGTATAGGTTATCGAATTTACTCTTGGTCACCGAATCATTGACGTTGATCGCAGGGATACGCAGTTTATCTGCCTGAGACATCTTATACAGGCTGTGCACACCCGTCGTAGTTTCTTCAGAAACTCCTCGAATCTTATCCAACAAATGTGGAGCCTTTTCATGCACATAACCGGTCAGGTCACCCCCATCGTCTAACAACATGTTGGGTCCATCGCCTCCTGGCCACTTGAGTGTCTGCTCCAGACACCACCAATATTCCTCCTCAGTTTCTCCCTTCCAAGCAAAAACCGGAATGCCTTGTGCGGCAATCGCTGCCGCTGCTTCATCTTGGGTTGAGAAAATATTGCAGGAAGACCAACGAACTTCTGCTCCGAGGGCAATCAGCGTCTCAATCAAAACCGCTGTTTCCATCGTCATGTGCAACGAACCTGTGATTTTTGCACCAGCCAGAGGCTTGGATTCACCATATTCTTTGCGTAATGCCATTAATCCTGGCATTTCATTTTCCCAAATGGTTATTTTTTTGCGTCCCCAGTCGGCCAAAGACAAATTCGCAATTTTGTAGTCAGTAAATGCCATGCTTTATCCTTTTTTGGTATGAGCCCGGTAATTTTCTCCGCAGTCTTTTCTTTGCACATAATGAAAAGAAATTAGATTGCGTAGAGAGAGACCAAAGCACAAGCCTTTTCATCACTACATACACATACAGTGATTTTTGATGAAATAAAAAATTTCAATGATCTGGCACTTGAAATGCGATCATAGTTAGGCTAGTACTTTCGGTTATTCTTGTTGAATGGATGCAACAGAATCTGAATTTCACATATGTTATCACGATCTCTCCGATCAAAGAGCAGGAAGCTCCTCTCCCCATCTCAACGTCAGAAATCAATACGCCATCGTCCTGAGAGACGCTTGGGAACCCGCCGACTAAGAAAATTACCGCTTTCACTGTTGGCAGCCGTAATCTTTGCGCTTTCCTTGTCTCTGCAGTTGGCTTTGTTCACTTGGGAACCTGCACAACCGAGCCTGCCAGTCTCTCAATTGACTGCACTGAACAAACTCGTACAGCAGATCAATCAGTTGTTGGGACAAGATGAACCGACCAAGCAACTTGCAATTCAAGATCTGCTGGACCAAGAAGTTCAGGGGGCTGTTCAACTGCTTTACTTGGACCGTCAGGTCAAGCAGTCGCAGGTTAGCCTCCCCGACCTACCGCCCCACCAAGTCTTTCAGCCACTTGATGACTCACAAATCTTGTTAACCCTGCCAGTTGGTCTAGATAAAGTCCGTGGTCTGTTAGTTGTCCGACAAAAAGTACCTCCACCCCCTCCACCAGATTGGTTGGCAGCAATGCTGCTGAGTGGAGCGATAGCTGTGGCCTCGATAGCTTTGGTACTCTGGTTAAAAACCAGCAACACAATGGGTCAGATTGACCTCCTATGCCGACAATTTCTGCGCTATCGACGAGAAAACGAAACACAGGAAATGGAGTTTCCAACCACCAGTCGACGCCCCAACGAGTTGGAACTCCGCGTTGCAGTTCTACAAGATTTGTGGATGAAGTTTCAGAACGTTCAGGTGGAATTAACAGAAAATGTTGAAGCTCTTGAGCAATCCAAGCAACAACTGGAAAACACAATTGAAGACCTACGAAAAGCCAAGCAGCAAGAACAACGTCTGATTGAATTAGGATATGCCGTTGCAGAATTTGGCCACGATATTGGTAACGCCAACGGATCCATTATGAGTTATTCCTCTCTGGTTCTTCAGCAGTTGGATAAGCCCACACTCGAACCAATGGAAGTGGCCCGTGCGTTAGTACACATTCGTAAGATTGAATTGGCCTCTAAAAATGTTGCTGGTCTCACAGAAGATATTCTTGAGTTCGCTCGTGGGAAAATGCAGCTCAACAAAACTCAGCACCAAGTTGAAGATTTCATTACTCAGCTAGAGGTTTATCTAGGCTTTGCTGAAGACATGGACATTCAATACAAATATCCTAAGAATATCCATGCAAGGCTTGAATTTGATGGCCGTAAGATTAGTCGTGTACTAATCAATCTGGTGAAGAATGCTTGGGAGAAACTCAGAGAGCAAGAAGGAGGAAGCATCACGGTGATGCTGCATCAGGAACGTAGAAATCTGCTGATTCGAGTCAGGGACAATGGAGCACCAATTCCGACACAAGTTCTACCCGTAATTTTTCATTCTTTCCAAACAGAGGGCAAAGAGAAGGGGACTGGCCTTGGACTAGCGATCAGCAAGAAAATGGTAGAAGCACACGGAGGAGAGATTCGTGCAGAGAACCTAGAGGCTGGAGGTGTCCAGTTTGAAATCTGGCTACCAGATGCATATCAAACGACTTCAACAAATTCCCCGGCAGGGTCTGACGAAACCCTGCCACAGGCTGCCAACTACTGAAGGTTCAGGCGAGGGCTAACCACTCAGAGGGACTAATTTCTCGGTCGAACTGATAGGCTGGGTGCTGACGCTCCGGCTCTTGAGCCAGCATGGACTCAACACCTTCCATGAAAGATTGCACAGCGCTGTTTACGCGGCTGTCGAAATCTGCGGATTGAATTCGCATTTCCAGACTATCTTCAAAAACAAGGTTGCTGATCAGCATAGGAACTCCTGAGGAAGCAAGGGAAGAAAAGAAGGGAGATTTCAGATCGTCTCCACAGAGAGACGGGGTTAGCTCCCACAATTAACTTGTTGCTACTGTTATCGGTTCCCGATTGCCAAACTTTAGGAAAAAAAGCACGTATCTTGAATTTTTTCGGCAACATGCCAAAAAACTAAGTCGCATTGCCTAACTTTTTTCAAAGCTGCAACAGGCGAACCATTCATTTTGAGGAATCCCGGATGTTGAAAAAACTTCTCCTCCTTGGCCTTCTGAGTTTCAGTGCTCTTGTAACGGTTCTAGCCAACGAGTATCCCACCCAAACTCGCTGTGTCCTCTCTGAACGAGCCCAACTCTATTTGGCTCCTAGTGACAAGGGAATGGCGTGGCCCACACCACGCTATACCCCACTCCGGCATGTTGATACCAACGCCGACTGGCATTTGGTTGAAGATTTCGAAGGAGATCGCTTTTGGGTCCACAATCAGTATGTCACTGACAATGGCTTCTTAATCTGTGGGGTTTTGAAGACGATGGCCACAGCCTACAGCGGACCAGGGCCAGATCATGAATTGGTGGGAACGCTGCCTGCCTTGATGGGGCTACGCATCGTTGAATACACTTCTGGTTGGATTCACGGGGTTTCTTCCGATGATCGAGAAGTTTGGGTACCAGAGGCAACTGTAAAAATATTCTGACTCAACATAGCCTGCTCAAAGCTTCTCACGCAGCAGGCTCGCTACTCCCTCTACCCACTGAGGACTGCTATTGAGCGAAGGTACCATTTGTAAGTCCTCACCACCTGCCTCCTTGAAGTCCTCCACTGCTTCCATTCCGATCTCTTCCAGCGTCTCCAAGCAATCGGCTACAAAAGCTGGACAGAAGATCAGTAACCTCTTGATTCCCCGCTTGGGCATTTCTTCGATCACCTGATCTGTATAGGGTTTAAGCCAAGGAGTACGTCCTAATCTTGACTGGTAACTGATACTGTATTTCTCCTGAGGAATACCGAGTTTCTCTGCTAAGCGAGTCGCAGTACGATGACAATGGGCGCCATAGCACATCCGGTTCGCATCGCAAAGCGTTGCACAACAATTGGGCTGCTTGAGACAGTATTCACCTGTGTCATCACTTTTCTGTACGTGCCGCTCTGGCAGACCATGGAAGCTGAAAAGCACATGATCTGGTTGCTGCTCCCAATAAGGCCGACCAACAGCCGCAAAGGCCTCAATGAATCGCTCATCATCGTAGAAGGGCTCCAGCAATTGTAGATGAGGTGTATTCCAATGCCTTGATGCTTCTCGGTAGGCTTCCTCCACCGCAGAACCGGTTGAACTCGAAGCGTACTGTGGAAACAGTGGTAGTACGAGAATCCGATCGCACCCTTCTTCACGCAACAGTTCAATCGCAGAACCAACTGAGGGATTCCCATAGCGCATTCCCAATACTACCGGAGTTCCCAATTCTTGGAGGTGTTGTCGGACTCCTTCGGTCAACTGCTGCCCATACACCAGCAGTGGCGAGCCTTCTGGCATCCAAACCTTGCGATAGGCTTTGGCGGAGCGTCGAGATCGAAACGGCAGAATGATCAAGTTCAGCAGCAACCAGCGCCCAATTGGATTGATGTCTAAAACTCTTTCATCACTCAGAAACTGCTTAAGGTAGCGGCGGACCGCTCCGGATTCCGGGGCATCCGGAGTGCCTAAATTAATCAGCAAGACACCGGTTTTCATTACAGAGAATCTCCTTGCTATTCGATGGTCAGAGATGCGGCCAAGAACTCCGTCTGGAGTGGTGCACAGATCCGATTGTCACAAACTTGGTAAGCAAGTTGTGCACGTAATTCATCATAGCCAGACGGATGGTCGGGAGCAATGCGGATGCGTAGGCGGAGTTCCAGTCCATACTGATGAACAGATAACTCCTGGGCAAAAGCCTCATCGTAAAAACGAATTGGAGGGCTTTCTTCAAGGGGAGTGACGATTGCGTGACCAGAGAGGATAGTCAACGAGGTGGGTTCTGGGCCAAATTCACCAGCCGGCTTGATCGAGTAGATATGCCAACCTGCTGGGATGAAAACCTGAACTTGAAGCTCCGTTTCTGCACCAGGAGTTATAATTTCAGGCACCAAAACCGCTTGGATTTCCAGCTTTGGCAAATCTGTTGTTGGAGAGCTTTCAAACAAATCGGATAGTGAGGAATTTTGACTCCAAACTGAAAAAACTCCCCAAAGCAGACACCCTAGGCTACAGGTGAGTAGCTTCCACATTAGGGTTCGGTTGTCCGAAACACAGGGTCAACCACCTCAATCATCGCAGTCGAGCGTAATGCTTCAATCTGCTTGGTCTCAATGGCACGCTGTAATTCCAGGCGTAGGTTAGTCCGAATTCTCTCGCGAGCCGTGTCCGGATCCTCCACATCCACAAACCGTCGATTGAAGACGATCAAGTCTGTGCGACCCTCATAAACACTAACAGCAGCTGGGTTGGAGTCATCTAGTTTCAGGCTCAGTTTCCGGAACTCTGGGTTGTCTCCAATTTCTGGGAGGAACCTCGTTGAAGCATTGAAGGCAATCGTAGCAACTTCTAACTCGAGTTCTTCAGCAATCCGCTCCAGTGCGGCTGGCTCACTCTGCAATTCTGTCAACCAATCTGCTCCTTTTTGCTGTGCCAATTCACGAGCGAGCTTCTCTTGCATTTGAGTGGTTGCTACCTCACGGACTTCCTCAAAAGGTCGAACTTGTGAATCCTGCTTCTCCTGAATCTGGTAAAACACATAGCCTTGGAGAGGATTACGAGTCCACACCTCATGATCTTTTGGCTGCAACTCATTGGCCTGTTGAGCCAATCCTTGAACGGATCCTAGGTCGTCTGGTGTGCTGCTGCTGTCCAACCATTCACTCTCCTGAGCAGTTTTCCCATACTGAGAAGCCCAGTCACTAATTGATTTTTCACTAAAAGTTGCCCGAAAGGTATCTCTGGCTTCTTCCAATTCCCGCTGCGCCATTTCCTCTGCCAGGATTGCCACAATTTCCTCACGGACTTCTTCGATCGGTTGTTGACCTCCTTCACGACGCTCTTCCACTTTGATCAAATGAAGACCAAAGGGAGATTCAACGATATCGCTCATTTCGCCTGGTTGCAGTCCAAAGGCAGCACTTTCGAATGCTGGAACCATCTCACCTGGCTTGAACCAACCAAGGTCTCCTCCTTTTTCCTTAGTCATGTCTTGAGAGACCTCTTTCGCCTCTTCTGCGAAGTCTGCTCCATCCACAATACGTTCGCGGACCTCCTGCAGTTGTTGGCGCCGTTCGGCTTTGGCTGCATCATCGGCATCACCGGGCACGCGAAGCAAGATATGCCGAGCACGCACTTCTGGTGGGGTCGTGTACGTTTCAATGTTTCGCTCATAGTAGCGACGTACAGCTCGTTCACGAACATCTTCTACCTTCGTCAGGTCATTGATCCCCAAAGTAAAGTAGGCCAAACGGTAACGTGGCAATGTCTGGAATTCATCAGGATTTTCTTGATGATATTGCTGAGCCTGCTCCTCGCTAACACTCACTTCGTCCAGAAAGACCTGCGGCAAGAGCTGCAGTGTTCGCACTTCCAACTTTTCATTCTGCAGTTGGAATCGTTGCTCCACATCTCTTTCACTGATGATAATCCCAGCTGTCAGTAACTGCTGTTTTTTCTGGAGAAGCAGATCTAAACGTACGGATTCTTCGTAATCTTCCGTAGGTAGTCGATTTTGACTGAGCAGAGTTTCGTAAGTTTCAAAGTCAAATTGACCATTTTTCTGAAAATATGGTTGCTGACGGATGTATTCCTGCACCTCCAAATCTGTGGCACGCAGATTGAGACTCTCGGCCATATTGAGTAGCAACTGTCGATCGATCAGTTGCTGGAATACCTGCTGTCGCAAATTTACCTGTTGAGCAATCTGGTCAGCATTTTCTCCCAGCCGCTGACGTAGCGACTCGAGTTGCTGACCATACATGCGCTGGAAGTCCCGTTGTAGAATCTCCGTTTCATCGACTCGGGCGATCACTTCCTTACGATCGCCAAAAAAAGAGCCCATTCCAAAGGAAATGACAAAGGTGACACTGATGAAACCCAGCAACAGCTTGAACAGAAAACTGTCGGTGTATTTGCGCAAGTCCTGAATCATAATTACCGAGAAGTACAGAAGAGAGAGTTGGAGCAAAAAACTGATAATTACAGTCAACTTCAGCTTTGTTTGCAAGCTGAAAGCCGGACAAAAGCTCTGCTAGCAATCGACTTTCATCTTGTTTTCTCCAGATAGCCTTTTTATCGTCATTTGATTTTGCAGCCTATGCTGGATCGTCGCCTATTTGCAAACTTCGACTGGGTGCTGTTGAGTATCGTACTCATGCTCTGTGCTGTAGGTATTGTAGCGATGTACTCTGCTACGATGGGAAGCCCACAACTCGGTCGTTTTTTGCCAAGACAAGTCATTTGGATGGGGCTGGGACTGGCACTCGCGCTAACAGCAACGGTGATAGATTACCGAATCTGGGCACAGTTCGGGCCATTCCTTCATCTTGGTGCGGTCTGTCTACTGATACTGGTACTGTTTATCGGTACAGGTGGGCCTGGTTCACCAGTAGAGCGTTGGTTACAGGTGGGACCCGTGTTCGTGCAACCCTCGGAGTTTGCCAAGTTGACTCTTGTACTCTCCTTGGCGCACTACTTCCGAGAGGGCCAGCGCATCGGCCGATTAGGCATCAAGGAACTCATCTGGCCCAGTTTGTTGATGCTAGTTCCCTTGCTGCTGATCCTCAGACAGCCCGACCTAGGCACAGCTCTGTTGCTGCTGATAGTCTTTATGCCGATGATCTTCTTGGCTGGACTGAAGCTGTGGGTACTACTCGCCTCCATAGTGCTGGGACTCTGTTCTTTACCGGTTGCGTGGCATTTCGTGCTCAAGCCTTATCAACAGGAAAGAGTATTGACTTTTCTGGATCCAACTCGTGATCCATTAGGCGCCGGCTATCACATCATCCAATCAAAGATTGCTGTCGGTAACGGGGGAATCTGGGGTCAAGGTATTGGGGGTGGAACTCAGGGACAGCTGAACTTTTTGCCAGCTCACCACACAGACTTTATTTTCTCTGTGTTTGCCGAAGAATGGGGCTTTGTAGGAACTCTGACAGTCCTACTACTGTTCATGGCATTGATCTTCTGGTCACTTGGGCACATCCTCAATACTCAGGATCGGGTCAGTGCGATGCTGACTGTAGGCGTGGTCACGATTCTGACCTCGCATGTACTGATCAACATCGGCATGACCATCGGACTCATGCCCGTTGTCGGAGTACCCCTGCCCTTCTTCAGCTATGGCGGCTCGGCAATGCTCTCGCAAATGTTTGGCATCGGCTTACTCCTCAATGTTCGGATGCGACGTTTTCGCACCGATGAACTCTGAAAATCTTCAATTTTTTCTTCTGCATGGTTCGACTCCGCTTTGCTCCAAGTCCGACTGGTTACTTACACGTTGGTGGCCTGCGTACCGCACTCTTCAGTTTTCTCTATGCCCAGCAACAGGGTGGGCGTTTTTTGTTCCGACTTGAAGATACCGATCAGCAACGACTGGTGGAGGGATCCGAACAAGACCTTCTGCAAATGCTGCAATGGGCTGGAGTGAATTGTGACGAAGGCCCCAATATTGGAGGTGAGTATGGTCCCTATCGTCAGTCAGAGCGACTCGCACTCTACCAAGATCATCTACAGATCCTGATGGATTCTGGCCATGCCTACCCTTGCTTCTGTACGCAGGAACGTCTGGACAACCTCAAGCAGCAGCAGAAAGCCCAAGGTCTAAATCCCAAGTACGATGGGCACTGTCGAGAACTGAGAGCTACAGAAGTACAGCAGCGCCAGGCAGGTGGTGAAGCGTATGTCATTCGGATGCGGATTCCAGACGATGGAGAAAAGATCCTGATTGATGACCTAATTCGTGGGCATGTCAGTATTGACAGCAGCCAACTGGACGACCAAGTACTGCTCAAGTCTGATGGGTTTCCCACCTACCACCTAGCCTGTGTCGTTGACGATCATCTGATGGAGATTACACACGTAGTTCGTGGGGAAGAGTGGCTCCCTTCCTTCCCCAAACACCTTCTGCTTTATCGCTACTTCGGCTGGGAACCACCGCGTTTTGCACACCTTCCACTGATTCTAAACCCGGATCGTTCCAAGCTCAGCAAACGACAAGGTGATGTAGCCGTTGAAGATTTCAAAGCTCAGGGCTACGTTGCTGAGGCACTGGTCAACTTCATTGCTTTGTTAGGATGGAACACTTCTGATGACCAAGAACTGTTCTCAATGTCTGAATTGATCGAAAAATTCAGCTTTGAACGAGTTGGGAAGGCTGGAGCTGTCTTTGATCGCAACAAACTGGACTGGATGAACCAGCAGTATCTGCAGCGTCTGGAGTTGGATGACCTGATGCAACGTCTGCAACCTTGGTTGGCCAACTCACGTTATTCGGGAGCAGATCCAGAATTTCTACGGAGGGCAATTCAGATCATTCAGCCAAGACTAGTTACTTTGCCCGAAGTACTGGACAAACTAGCGATCTTCTTTGAAGATAAGCCCCAACTTGAACAACCAGAGTTGATCGATTACCTGCACCAACCAACAGCCCAAACTGTGTTGAGTGCTTTCCAAACCGCCCTGGTTGACACCGATACTTGGGATGAAAGCAACTTCAAGCAGTTGGTCAAAGGAATTCAGAAAAGTACCGGGATTAAAGGCAAGGATCTCTGGACTCCGCTACGCTACGCGATCACATTGGAAGAACACGGTCCAGATCTCAGCATGATGGCTGCGCTCTTCGGCAAGGAAAAATGTCAACAGCTCATAGAAAATGCGCTAGCTCTCACAACTTCCTGAGGCGATTGATGCGAAAATTTTTTCTGCTCAGTTGTCTATTCTTCTTCCTGGGGCAAACCTCTTTTGCCCAAACTACAGAAGAGCTACCTATCGAATGGGATGGCTTTCGGGAACGCTTATTGACGCTTGCTCTGGACCCAAGCGTGTTGGCTCCCGTACTGGCTATTGTGCCTGTTCCACCGGCAGGTTCAGAGGAAGTCACTGAGATCTCTCGCCAACTGCAGCAACTTCTATTTCTCGGCCTAAGTCCTGATCTTCCTCGCCAACTCATCCATCCCCCTCAATTGCAGCGTATTTTAGATGATTGGAATGGCAGCTTGCGTCTGCAAAGTCGACCATTGACCAATCGTGAGCTTGCTGGTCTTGCTGGTGCCGATTGGTTACTGGAAGGCCTGTACAGCCAGACCCAGGGTGGAGTTCAAGTTGATTTGGAATTGCAGGAATTACTGACCAATCGCGTGCTGCTACGCGAACAGTTGACCTGGCCAATCCGTTTATTCGAAATTCCCCAAGCTCCTGAAACAGCTGGAGTCAAGTCACCTGCTGAAAGTACCGAAATCATCTCTCCTTCTGAGGAAAAAAGCGCTCCTGAAACGGAGACAGCCACCTCTGCAGACACTTCCACAATAAGCACAATAAATGAGACAGCAACCGATAGTGAAAGTCCAACTACTCCCTCAGTTACCGCGGTGATCCCTACAACACCAAGCCTTGCTTCAGTACCAACTGGTGAAGTAAGCGAACAAGAAAGCCTCCCAGATGAACCCACCCAAGTAATTCCTGAACCAGATACTACCGCCAATACCAGCGATGAAGTAGCTCAACCAGAAGTCTCTCCTACCGTAGATAATCCGGAAGGTGTTGGAGAGGAAACCGCAGAATCCCAATCAATCATTGCTGAGAACGAAGAGGCCAGCACTCCAACGTTAGACCCGATCAACAAGGTTGATGATTTACAGGACACAGAAACAGTGGCAATGATAGCCCCATCAACCGAAGCCATTGAGGCAGAACCTGAGGATTCTGCTGAAATGAAAATGACTGTGGAGAATACAGCAGCAGATAACAATAGTTTTGATTCAAGTTATACTCAATCATTACCAGAAACATCTGCTGAGCCTGATCCTACTGCAGCACTAGTCATCCCCAAGGGTAGCAGTGATCGTCCAGGAATGGCTTTGCTCGAAGGAGGCTCGTTCCAGATGGGAAGTTTGGAAGGAGAAGACGATGAATGGCCAACTCGTCAGATCGAATTAGCACCATTCTATCTGGATGTGCATGAAGTCACGAACGCAGACTACGCACAGTGCAGTGAATGTATGCGTGGTTATGGAGGCTTTGACACAACTCTGCCAGAACAACCAGTAGTCTACGTGGATTGGGAAAACAGCGCGCGTTACTGTGCTTCCATCGGCAAGCGACTTCCTACCGAAGCTGAATGGGAGTATGCCACTCAAGCCGGGAGTGATGTGGAGAACTCCGACTCTGTTCTCGCTGAACTGAGAGAGCAGGCCTGGTTTGAAATGACCTCGCAAGACCTTCGTTCCGCAGCCGTGGTTGGGCAACGGCAACCCAACGCTTGGGGCCTCTATGATCTGCAGGGGAATGTGATGGAATGGACTGCTGACTGGTATGCTCCCTACGACCAAGCAAAACTACAGAATCCAAAAGGGCCGGAGGCACCACCGAATCCAACTTATCCACAGAAAGTGGCTCGTGGGGGTGCTTGGCAGGGCTTATTTGGACGGGCCACTGAAGCTGGCTTGCGCAGTAGCCGTCGCTATGGCTTAGCAGCCTGGACTCAGGCTTTCAACTTGGGATTTCGCTGTGCTGCAGACGCTCTATGATCAGGAAAACAGCGAGTCTGTAAACTGCTTGGCATCGTAGGGACGCAAGTCTTCGATACCTTCTCCTACCCCAATGTAGCGAACGGGAATGTCAAATTCGTTGACGATCCCGATCATAACTCCGCCCTTGGCCGTTCCATCCAGTTTGGTCATCACAATTCCTGTCAAATCTGCAGCTTCCCGAAACTCACGGGCCTGAAAGATGGCATTCTGTCCCGTAGTTGCGTCTAGTACGAGCAACACCTCGTGGGGCGCATCCGGTACAACCTTCCGAATTACCCGCACCATCTTACGCAGCTCCTCCATCAGATTCTTCTTGGTATGCAGTCTTCCTGCGGTATCGCAGATGACAACATCATATTCCTCACGAACTGCCTTCTCGACGGCTTCGTACATCACCGAAGAGGGATCCGCTCCTTGGCTCTTGGCGATAATGTCACAATCGGCGCGACGGCTCCATTCGGTCAACTGCTCAATGGCAGCAGCACGAAAGGTATCTCCAGCCCCCATTAGTACACGATGTCCATCTCGGCGATACTGAGCAGCGATTTTGCCGATCGTGGTGGTTTTGCCCACACCATTGACTCCGACAAACATCAACACCAAGGGCTTACGATCTGCCACTGTGGGAATCGGCACTTCCTTGTGCAGAATACGTACGATCTCCTCCTTGATCACTTCTCGTAAAGCATCCACATCGCGTAGTTCCTGACGTTCAACTCGAGAAGTCACCACCTCCAGAATCTGCTCGGTAGTCTCTGGTCCAATATCGGCTCCCAACAGGGCTTCTTCCAAGCTGTCCAAGACCTCTTCATCAATTTCTTTCTTTCCAAGTAGGGCATTGCTTAGCCCACCAAGCATCTGTTCACGGGTCTTACTGATCCCAGAGCGCAGCTTTTCGTAAAAGTTCTGAGGTTCTGGCGTCGGTGCTGGAACTTCTGGGATTGCTTCCCCAAAGCGTTTGGTCAGCGTACGCTGCTGTCGACGTTCTTCCTGCTTGCGTGTGATTTCCTCTTGAAGGGCTTCGTTCTGTTGTTGCAGTCGGTCAAGCTGGACTTCACGTTGTTTTTGTTCTCGAGCTTCTTCTTCCTGTTGGCGCTGCTTTTCCAACTCTGCCAGATGCAGTTCAGCCTGTTGTGGAGTCAGTTTTTCACTGACCTCACCAAGCTGACCACCCGTCCACAAGAACAGCAATCCCGCAACTAGGGCACCACTGCCAAACACCGTGAAGACAAACCAGATAATCGAAAAAATCATAGTGAGTATTGACAAACAAAAAGTAGAAGATTTACTGAATCTGTCTATTTCACAGCTCAGTGATCGAACAAGCAATCGTTGAATCAGCGTTGCGAGGCCTGCTCCTCAAGCAACTTCGTTAGCTCATAGGGGGAGAAGATGCCCTCGGTTACCTCACCATTGCGAAGACGAAGTTGAGTTCCGTCATCATTTTCGTAGAGAGTTCCCACCACATTGCCTGACTCATCCTGCCATTCAACTCCGTAGCGGGCTTCACCATCAGACTGAGTGGGAACTACGCGTCCCTTGAAAGGTACTTGAGCCAGGTTTTTCAAGTTCTGCTGCATCTGTTGGTACTGACGTTCCAGTTTTTGCAGAGTACGTTGGAGTTCCAAAGTGTTTTCAAAGCGTGTCAGTTTGTCTGCCCAATAGAGATAAATATCACCAGCTGCTTCCAGAACCGCAGTGGGTGCTCCTAAATCACTTAACTCTGCCGGCAGACTGCTTTTATTTTGTAGAGAAGACTCCAGCTGGCGTGCGGTTCCCTTGGACACCTGCCTTGTGGGCATGTCGAAGCTGAGATTGATCAGCATATCCTTGACATCCACCGGCTCTGGATCTGGCAAAGCAGGGTTACTCTCTACCGTTCGTGTTGGCCCAGTGGGCTTGAAGACCAATTGAGGTAGTTTTTCTCCCAAGCCTGCTCGATCTGAGGAAGGTAAGAATATCGCCAACAAGAAAACAACGGTTCCAATAACCGCAGCTGTACCCATCCACCACCAGATCGGACGTTTTTTATGCTCTGCCCGGTTCTCCTCCCGACCATAAGTTTGGCCTGAACCATCATCCGTGTATCCTCTGACTTTTCGTTCTTCTCGCTCGGGTTGGTTCTCTTCTGCAATATTCAGTAGGTCGGGAGTGATGATCGGCTCTCGCGTCAGTCGCTCGAGTTCCGCTACCAGTTGAGCGTTGCGACGCTGCACCCACTTCACCTTGTCCAGCAATTCAAAGCCATTGGTCTGCACCTGAATCTGACGGGCATCGTCAATCAGACGTTGAACGCTGGGAGGAAACCTGGAGGTCGGTACCGGTGTCTTGAGTATGTCTCGGCACCGATAACGAAGTTCTGTCGTCAGCATCTGGGACATTGAAACCAGTACATGCCAGCGTTCCCGATTGAGTAGCGGTGGTGGCTGTGGGATCTTCAGCAGGACTTCCTCGTCCAAGGGCATGTCTGGATTGTCTTCTCCGGATTCTGCCTTCCCTCCGGCCTCTCGTCGCTTTCGTGCTTGCTGTTGGCGGTGCAGGTGTTCCCATTCCTTTTTGTAATCCCGCCAAGCACTGTGGAAGGAGTCCCACAGCTGTCTCAGTTCATCTCCACACTCCTGATGCATACCGAACAGAGGAGCCATTTCTGGATAGCGCTCTGAGCTACGCTTGCGCAGGTGAACAGATAGCTTATACATCTGCTCATATTGGTTGGCCACTTCCTTCTGTTGTGATTCGCAGTTCAGCCACTCCCGCTTGGTCAGTGGCTTCTTCCAGTCGATCACGATCGGGTAGCTGAGCACTTGCAAGCGCAGAAAGTCGAGGTAGAGTTCATCCAGCACCAACGGACCCGTACCTGGCACGTGCGCCTCTGTCTGCTGTTTGAGTTTTCCCCAAGCATAGATGATCTCATTTTCCTTGCGACTGGCATCCGTCAACGACAATAGATTGCGCCAGTGCTCAGTTTGGATCGGTATAATTTTGGGAACCTCTGCGGTAGTTGCAACTTCTGGCATAAGTTGTCGATAGTTTGGTTTGAAGGTCTGGTTGTTTTGTGTAAGCTAACTCATTTTCCTGCAAATTTCTCGCAAAGCTTTTTGGATTCCTGACAAAGCTCTCGCTATGAGGGAATTCTACAAGTTCAAGTTTTCTGCACGAGCCGCATGCAACTGGTAGGTATCGGTTTTAATCCATCCTTCTGGCGTTTTCTTTTACAGCGACTGGAAAAACACACGGGACACGGTCCACTTGTTGGCACACTGCTAGACCCTTCCTACTTACAACCGGATCGTCTAGTATCCACTTGTGCCCACTTGCAGGACCTGCAACCTGTCTTCACCTTTTTCACACCACATGGCTTCCGAGAGCATCGGGACTGCATCTTTTTTCTTTCACAAATGCAGGCACGACTGCGAGAAGTTCCCTTGGCGCTGGTGCTGGAAAATATTCAGGAAGAGCTGAGTCCTTTCTTGCCACCCAGTCCCTGGGTTCGCCTAACCAACCAGATGCACTTTCGGGTTTCCCATCCTGGAGTGTTCCTAATCCAAAAGTTGCGCTCTTTTCCCTGGATCAACCTGCAATCCCGTGTCTCCATGCTGGAGTACGTTGACCCACGAGAAGGCTGGTGTCGTCGCACTGTTCAGGATCTACCACCACAAACCCTGCTGGCGCTGGATCAGATTCGCTTCCTGGAAGCTGACGATAGGACCCAGTCTGTGCAGGAGTGGCTGACTACTTTTCTGGCACAACAAGCCAAGAGTGTAGAAGCCCAGCAGGTCAAAGGACTGCTCCGAACCGATAAGGGATTGTTTCTTTTCCCAGGAGTACCACTTGATGGCGTGATCGAGTTTTCACTTGGAGATGTGAAGATCAAAACCATCTTGGTACATCGACAGCTCTCCGACCATTCGGCTGCGTTTCGACGCACCCTGCAGTATCTGGAGACACACGCCAAGCGCCAGCAACCGATTGCTCCACGGCCGCAAGCTCTCCGTTGTTTGGGCAGTCTGCCAATCTTGAATGAGCTGGCCCGCTCCATTCTAGCTACTCGTGGATTCAACAACGTCGAAAGTGTCGAAAGCCTACAACCCGGACAACATCAATTGGGCAATGATCTTCAGGGATTCTATCTACGTACCCTGCCTTCAGTAGAATTGAAAGGCAACGTCATTGACCTCAGGAAGGCGATCAATGGATTACTTGAACCGGTGTTGGATTTTGTAGAATGGCCCACGGTAGAGGTACCTAAGACGATTGCCAGTACTCCCATGCAACGCAAGGAGTTGGACGAACGACGAGAGAAGTTGCTTCGTGAAGATGAAAAACTTCGACAGGAACAGCAACGACTGCGAGCTCATCAGGAGCTATACGATCAGGAACAGCAAGTACTTGATCGAGTCGCCATCGTGGGAAGACAGTTGGTCGAGCAACTGGGCAGGAGCCTACCTTGGGAGGAGGTCGCTCAGAATCCCGCCGAATTCACTGGTCGACAGGTCCTGTTATGGTGTGAAGAAGAAGAAATTGTTGCGGAGATGATGCGGAGTCTGGGCAATGTTCCCAAGCGGCTCTGGGTCAATCCAAACGACTACCGGGAATCCGACGATCTACTCCGCTTGGATATCAACACCTATTGTAGTTATGCACAGGATGGCAACTGGGTCGTCACTACTCACAGTCGACAACACCTGGAGCAACTAGTCAGCGTTATCTTTACAGAACAACAGCGGGTTCAAGCGATCAACCGACAGCGAGAACAGGCGCTGGAAGGCATCGAACGATCCCTGCAACAACTACAGCAACGCAAGGAACAACTAGCGCTGCACTGGCTCTACGTTTCTTTGCAACAAACCCTCAGTCCACATCTGACAAACTGAGTGTGGGAAGCCTCTTCAAAGCGTCTCTTCTCTCTAGTTCACCGCTCCTCTTCATCGATTTTCTGTAGACCACTCCAACTGCTGACCAACCAACTTGCGATAGAAGCAATTCGGCCTCCCCGTGTGGCACGCGGGGCCCTGCTGCTCCACTAGGTACAGCAGCGTATCCTGATCGCAGTCAATCCGGATCTCACAAATTTTTTGAATGTGTCCTGACGATTCCCCTTTTTGCCAAAGCTGATCACGAGAACGAGAATAGTAGTGGGCCAGACCCGTTTCTTGTGTGAGTGCCAGGGCCTCTTGATTCGCATAGGCCAGCATCAGCACTTCCTGAGACTGGGCATCCTGGACCACCACAGGCATCAAGCCGTTCAACTTGGCAAAATCTGGCTGAAAATCGAGACCCTCATCCAAGCGCATTGTGTCATTCCCCAAATTGTTCGGGACGTAGAGTCGGGAAGAGGATCACATCACGGATGTTGTTCTGTCCAGTTAGCAGCATGACCATTCGATCCATTCCAATGCCAATACCCCCCATCGGAGGCATGCCGTATTCCATCGCTCGTAAAAAGTCCTCATCCAGCGGATGGGTTTCTGCTTCTCCACCTCGGCCCCGCTCTACCTGCTCTTCCATCAACTGCCTTTGACGGATCGGATCGTTCAATTCCGAGTAGGCGTTCGCGACCTCCCAGCCCATCACATAGGCTTCAAATCTCTCAATCAATTCTGGATTCTGCCGATGTTGCTTGCAAAGTGGGCTGGATTCCTTTGGATAATCCGTGATGAAAGTAGGCTGTACTAACTGAGACTCACAGCTTTCCTCAAAAATCAACTGCATAGCACGACCGCGACTAAAGTTCCCATCCAAATGCCAGCCCTTAGCGACTAATAATGCCTTCACTTCTTCATCACTGAGTGTCGTGAAGGAAATTCCAGCAAACTGCTCGATTGCTTCCAACATCGTCAACCGAGGCCACGGTGCCTTAACATCGATCGTTGTTCCCTCGAATTCAAACTGTGTAGAACCATGAACTGCCAAAGCACAGCGTTCAAAGATGCTCTCACAGTGGCGCATCATGTCATGGTAGTCCGCATAGGCCTGGTAAAATTCCAATGCAGAAAACTCAGGATTGTGCGTGCGGTCGATACCCTCATTTCGGAAATTCTTGATGAACTCAAATACTCGATCAAAGCCCCCGATCACGAGACGTTTCAGGAACAATTCGTTTGAAATCCGCAGGTAAAAATCGATTCCCAGGGCCTTGTGCCGAGTTACAAAGGGAGTTGCGTTCGCACCGCCGTAGACCGACTGCAATGTGGGGGTTTCAACTTCAAGAAATTGCTGCTCCAGCAAGTAGGTTCGCACTGTCTGAAAGATCAGCGAGCGCTGACGGAAGACCTGAGCCACCTCGGCGTTGAGGGCTAAATCGACATAGCGCTGGCGATAGCGGAACTCCTTGTCCTTGACCTCATCATAGACAACACGTTCGCCTGCAACCTCTTTGACCTTGGGAACCGGCATTGCCCGAATCGCCTTTGACAACACTTCCAAGCGATTCGCACGGAGTGTCAGCTCTCCGGTCTGCGTGCGCATCATCACCCCCTGCAAACCAAGGAAGTCGCCTAAGTCACAGAGGTTGAAAACTTCGAAGGACTCTTCACCAACTTCATCTTTGCGCACATAAACCTGAAGCCGCTCATGGGCAGCCTGAATGTTGGCAAAGATCGCCTTGCCCTTGCCACGCACAGCCATTAGGCGGCCTGCAAGTGATATTGGCGTTGCCTCCGTCAGCAATGTATCTGCCTGATCACGAAGCTCTTGGATCGTATGAGTGCTCTGGAAAGCGTAAGGATAGGGCGAAGTGCCCTGGTCACGCAGCTGTTGCAGTTTTTCCAGCCGAATACTGCGGCTATCTGCGGTGGAGTCGGGTTGCATGGATATTTGAATCAGTCAGCTTGAAAAGGAGGGCGAAATAGTTGTGTTACATCTATCAAGCGTCGAATCCCTCGACTCAGCGTCGGCGGGATTCAAACAACTGTTGGGAGAAACCCATCATCTGCTGCTGGATTTGATCGTGAGAAGCCTCGGGGTAGGCCTCCTGGAACATCGTGAAGCCAAGCATATTCCAGGCAACCATTCCTTCTTCCAAGGTTAGGTGGTGCTGGTCGAGAACCATGAAGAAGTCCCGCACCACCTGTTCGACCTTGATCCTGCGTTTTGCTTCGTCAAGAGGGCGTTCTGACACCTCAGGCTCCGATCGTGTTCTCAACAGAAGGCAAACCAGCCAAGGCCATCGCCAGTTCTTCTTCCGAATAGCGCATGTCTTGGAGTTTCCCAGCAAAGTAGTCGGTATAGGCCTGCATATCGAAGTGACCGTGTCCACAGAGGTTGAAGAGAATCGCTTCGCTCTTCCCCTCTGCCTTGCAGCGCAGTGCCTCCACAATCGCACCCTTGACCGCATGATTGGCTTCAGGCGCCGGAATGATTCCTTCTGCTCGGGCAAACTGGACACCGGCCTCAAAACAGTCCAACTGTGCATAGGCCGTGGCCTCAATCAACCCAAGTTCCTTGATGTGACTAACCAGTGGAGCCATGCCGTGATAGCGCAGTCCACCTGCATGGAAGCCCGGAGGTATGAAAGTCGATCCCAAGGTGTGCATTTTTGTCAAAGGAGTCAGATGGCCAGTATCGCCAAAGTCATAGGCATAGCGACCCTTGGTCAATGAAGGACAAGCCGCTGGTTCCACCGCCACGATCCTCACATCCTTTCCACCACGCAGTTTCTGACCAAGGAAGGGGAAGACAATACCCGCAAAGTTGGAACCACCACCGGTACAACCCACGATCACATCCGGATAGGCATCCGCCATCTCCATCTGTTCAATCGCTTCCTGTCCCACTACGGTTTGATGCATCAACACGTGATTCAACACACTTCCCAGAGCATATTTCGTGTCCTCTCGTTGAGCAGCCATTTCCACGGCTTCAGAGATGGCAATACCCAAGCTTCCAGTTGAATCAGGGCTGTCTTCGAGAATTTTACGTCCCGACATCGTCTTGTCTGAAGGAGACGCCGTGCAGGTTGCCCCATAAGATTCCATCAACGCTCGGCGGTAAGGCTTCTGCTGAAAACTCACCTTGACCATGAAGACCTCGATCTCCAGATCAAACAAGGCTCCTGCGAAAGCTAGTGAAGAACCCCATTGCCCCGCACCGGTCTCCGTTGTAATGCGCTTGACGCCCGCTTCCTTATTGTAAAAGGCTTGGGCCACCGCTGTGTTTGGCTTGTGGCTTCCAGCCGGACTAACTCCCTCATACTTGTAATAGATCCGTGCTGGTGTATCGAGAGCCTGCTCTAAGCGCCGTGCTCGATACAGCGGAGTAGGTCGCCATTGTCGATAGATATCTCGGACTGGATTGGGGATCTCAATCATCCGTTCCGAGGCGACTTCCTGCAGGATCAACGACATTGGAAAGAGAGGTGCCAGATCGTCTGGCCCAACTGGCTGGTGGGTACCTGGATGCAGGACCGGAGGTGGTGGAGAGGGTAAGTCAGCAATCAGATTATACCAATCGCGGGGAATACGGTCTTCAGACAACAAGTACTTGATCGAATCGCTGCTCATGTGGCCTCCCAGAAGATTTGATGTGAATCTTGAAAAGAAAAAGACCGTAGCGAATTCGTGAGACAAGCGCAAATCATTCAAAACGAAATACTCTCCTGTCCAAGAAAGCTGGATTCAGGAGAGAACTCCGCATACATCATTGTGCATCAATCATCAGATTCACAGCATTCATCATCCCAGTCCTGAGACCGAAATCTTCACGCACATTCATGGTAACAACTTTGGAATGACTTTCTTGCTGGAGAAGCTACTGCTTCCAAACCCAGCACCTGCTACCTTCCAGTCTACTGAAACTCCTGCCAACTGAGCAGTTATTGATCATTTTGCACAAAAAATAATCAATAAATATTCGATTAGAAAGAATAATCAAATAAATCTGTTCAATTATTCCACATAAAATTAGCTACTTGCCACTAATTGTGAAAATAATTGCAGCACAGGCACATCCTCTGCTGAGTGATGAATAGTAACCACCCCGCATTCTTCCCATTCCTTTGGCAGAGAGGACGTGATGGAATTTCAAGCTGAGATGAAATATGTGCTGGACACAATTTGGCTGCTGATCAGTGGTGCACTGGTTATGTGGATGGCCGCTGGCTTTGCAATGCTCGAAGCCGGTATGGTCCGCACCAAGAACGTAACAACCATCCTGACCAAGAATATTGCACTCTATTCAGTAGCTTGTATCGCGTTCTACCTGATTGGTTACAACCTAATGTATGGTGAGGGCAACGCAGTCCTCGGTTCTGGCTTCGCTCTCTCTGGAACCTCTGCAGACGGCCATAGCTTGCTCTCAGACTTCTTCTTCCAAGTGGTCTTCGTCGCCACAGCAGCTTCGATTGTCTCCGGCACAGTTGCGGAGCGAGTGCGCTTCTGGCCCTTCATGACCTTCACCCTCGTACTGACAGCGATCATCTATCCGATTCAAGGACACTGGACCTGGGGTGGTACCTCACTAGGTGGGCTCATCGACGGCTTCAGTGACTTCGCAGGCTCGACCATTGTTCACTCTGTTGGTGGATGGGCTGCTCTTGCAGGCGCTTTGCTCCTTGGCGCTCGCAAGGGTAAGTATGACGATCAGGGAAATGTTCACCCAATCCCCGCATCCAGCTTACCGATGGCAACGCTTGGGACTTTTGTACTCTGGCTCGGTTGGTTTGGCTTCAACGGTGGTTCCCAGCTGGCACTGGGTTCCAAGGGGGACGCAGATGCAATCTCCGCGGTCATCGCCAACACCAACATCGCAGCTTGTGCTGGAGCTGTTGTCGCCATGATTCTGACACAGCTTCTCTTCAAGAAAGTGGACTTGACGATGGTATTGAATGGCGCGCTGGCAGGCTTGGTCTCCATCACAGCAGGACCTGACTATCCTTCGATGGGACTGGCGATGTTGATTGGTGGAATTGGTGGTGCGTTGGTTGTCTTCGCGGTGCCTTTCTTCGACAAACTGAAGATTGACGACCCCGTTGGTGCTCTCTCCGTCCACCTGGTCGCTGGAATTTGGGGCACACTCGCTGTTGGCCTCTTTAAGGAAGATGGCTCTTTGGGCGCACAGATCATGGGCATCATCGTGATTGGACTCTTCACCTTCGTCTCCAGCGCCATCGTCTGGTACATCCTCAAAGTGACTATGGGTATCCGTGTCTCCGAGGAAGAGGAGTATATCGGCTCTGATGAAGAAGAGTTTGGTATGCACAGCTACCCCGAATTTGTCTCCCGCTCGGTTTAAATCCCCTCCCCAGGGTCCGATGCGGGCTGCCTCTGCCATCGGACCTCCGGCGACTCTGTTCCTCCCCACAGAGTCGCCACTCCCACTTAGCTCAAGGAATCTTCCGCACCTGCAGTGAATTGACAAAGCCTTCTGCAGTCAGGATGTTCGCCAACACCATGAACTGGTCTCCACGCTGGTAACCTTCTCGATCCCGCAACGTCCGCAGCGCTTGCTCCAGTGTAAACTCCGGATTGATCGAAAAGTCTTCCACAAGGAACGGATAGACCGAACGGCAGAAGAGTAACGTACGATAGGTTCGCTCGCTGTTGGTGAACGCGTAAATTGGCAAACCTCGTGGGCGCATGTTCGAAATGTACTCAGCTCCACGCCCGAACTGGGTGATTGCGACAAAGCCCTTGAACTGAAGCTCACTCGCCATCTGAGCCGCTGCGGCAGCAAGATGCATCCGAGCGCTGGACAAGTTCATCTTGCTGGCATAATCCACTCCCGGATAGCGCTCTGTTCTTCGAACAATCCGGTCCAGGGTCTCGACGGCTTCCACGGGGTACTTGCCCGATGCCGTCTCTCCAGAAAGCATCACCGCGTCTGCTTGCTCATAGACCGCATTGGCGACATCCGTCACCTCAGCTCGGGTGGGCACTGGAAATTCAATCATGGATTCTAACAGATGTGTCGCCACGATCAGACGCTTGCCGTGGATTGCACAGAGATAGGCCATCCGCCGCTGTAGTTGAGGCAATTCCTCCATGTCGACCTCCAAGCCCAGGTCTCCTCGAGCCACCATGATCCCGTCTGCCTCCTCAAGGATCTGCTCCATGTTTTCCACACCTTCCTGGTTTTCGATCTTGGCGATAATCTTCATGCCCTTGCTCTCATCTCCCAGGATCTCCTTGGCTTCTCGCACAGCATCCGCATTTCGTACAAAGGAGAGAGCAATTCCATCCAGGTCCATCTCCTTGGCAAAGAACAGGTCTTCCTTGTCCTTTGCCGTGATCGAAGGCAACTGCACAGCGACCCCCGGCAAATTCACGTGCCGACGTCCCTTGAGGAACCCACCATGAATCACCTCACAGCGCAAATGGTCGTCTTCCCGACTGAGCACCTTGAGCTTGACGAGCCCACTGTCGACTGAAAGCGACTGTCCTGGTTTTACTTCGTCAATCAGGTACTGATAGTTGACGTGCAACGTCTTGACTTCTGAATTGGCAGCCTCTTCCGTGGGGGGAACCGTAATGCGTAGCTCATCACCCACCTCCAGGTTGACCTCATTAAAGCCCGTACGGATCTCGGGTCCTTGGGTATCCAACATGATGGCTACTGGATACTTGAGAGTCTGGTTCAAATCACGAATACGACGAATCACTTCCCCGTGAGTATCATGATCTGCGTGAGAGAAGTTGAGTCGGGCGATGTTCATGCCGGCCTGCTGCAGACGTTTCAGCATCTCCGGTTCACGGCTGGAAGGGCCGATGGTACAAATGATCTTGGTGCAACGCATGGATTCTCCGAAATGATGTTCAGGAGCGGGTGAAGGAACGGATTAGTGTCTGTAATTCTGTAGGGGATGATGTCACTAGGCAATCCGCAGCCGGGCGGGCCAACTCGCAGAGTTGACGATGTGTTTCACTGTTGGGGGTGATGCCAAAGCCGATTACCTTGACCTCGACTTCCTCGACCTGCTTGCGTTTCTGCAGTACTTGACTGCGATTGATCGCCGAATAGCCATCATCCTGACCGTCAGCTAGCAGTACCACAACCGGGAAGCGCTTTACATTCCCTTCTGGTACTTGGTAGCTTGGCGATTGGAAATAGCGCAGGGCTTCAAAGATCGCCTGGTAGAGATTGGTTCCACCTCGGGTCTCCAATCCAGCGATCTGCTGCCGAAGATGCTTGCGCACGACTGAGCCGGAAGGGCCGATTTCTTCAAAAATGATCTGCTTGCTCTTGGCCGCTGGGGAATTCGGATGTTGCGTCAAACGAGCGTTGAAACTCCACAGCTGAAAGCGAGTGCCTTGCAACATTTTCTGCGCAAAGAAATCCAGCGCCTCCTGGGCTGACTTGAGCTTACTCTGCTTCTGTCCTGGCAGAAAGGCATCCATCGAACCGGAAGTGTCCAGCAGGAAGATCACATCAGAAACTGAACGATCTGCCGGAGGTGGTTTCGGAGGTGGAGGAGTCGGCTTGGGTTTTGGAGCCACCCGAACCGGGGTCGGAGGTGGGGGCGGAGCCTCTTCCTTTTCAATCGGAGGCTTTTTCTTGGGCACACGGAAAAAACTCGTACCTTGGGCGTTCAACATTCCGGGCAACCACAGGCCTAACAGGAACAGCAGAAAGTAATATTTCCAGCGATCAAACAACATGCAATGAACTCAAACGAACACTATCTGGATTACAACGCCACCGCTCCGCTGCTACCCGAAGTGTGGGAAGCAATGCAGACTATTCAGGCCACCAGCTACGGCAATCCCTCCAGTCCGCACGGCCCGGGACGCAGAGCCCGGAATCGCCTGGAAGAGGCCCGCCGGCAACTGGCTTCCTTACTGGGAGTGGAATATCAGGAGCTATGTTTCACCAGCGGCGGCAGTGAAAGCAACAATGCGATCCTCCGACAATTTCTGCGGGCGGACAAGCCAAATCATTGGATTCTCTCCCCACTGGAACATCCTTCCCTGTTAGAAACCGCCCAGTATTTGGCTGAACAAGGACAAGCCACCTTAGATCTGCTACCTGTTGATCGAGGAGGGCGTGTGCTTCCAGAGGTGCTGCCAGAGCTGATTCGTCCAGAAACTTGCTTGATCAGCGTGATGGGGGCCAACAACGAAACCGGGGTGATTCAACCGATCGGGGAACTGCAAGCCATCGCCAGCAAACATGGTATTCCACTCCACACCGATAGTGTTCAGCTCTTGGGACGGGCTCCGCTCTCTTGGAAAGAGCTTGGTGTGAGCTACGCGACAGCCACCGCCCACAAGCTTGGGGGACCCCGTGGAATTGGTCTGCTCTATGTGCGAGAGGGAGCAACCTTTACTCCGTTGATCACCGGGGGCAAGCAGGAACGAGTTCGGCGAGCCGGCACCGAAAGCGTCGCGTTGGCGGTTGGTTTTGCCTCGGCTCTTGCCTGGGTATTGGAACAACAGCCTCAACTCTCCGAGCGGTTGCGAAGTTTTCAGCAGCAGGTTCTGGAGAGATTACAGACGGTGGAAGGTTTCTTCTTGAATGGAGATCCGAAGAAACTGTTGCCCAACACCCTCAACGTCGGCTTTCAAGGCTTGAGCGCAGAGACCCTGTTGATCTCGCTCGATCTGGATGGAGTCGCTGTCTCAACAGGATCAGCTTGCTCTTCGGGGGCACTGGAACCAAGTCCTGTCCTGCTGGCGATGGGTCTCACTCCCACCGAAGCCCGTTCCTGCCTACGCCTGAGCTGGGGCTGGCAAACCACTCAAGCCGACATCGATGCCCTGCTGGAGCGGTTGCCTCATCATGTGCAGCGGTTGCGGGAGAAACAGAATAGGTGATTAGATTGAAAACGGCATATGAGGACTTTGGAGCTTTTTTACTGTGTCCAGCAAGAGCCGTCCTTCCTGAACATCATGAGTGCGCAGGATGTCAACACCCAACCAAGCGGCAATCGCAGACAGAGCGACTCCTGGGATCAGTCGTTCCTCGGTTGAGAGGGTTCTTCCGGGGGATACTCCAGCCAGGAAGGACTTGCGAGAGGGCCCCAACAACAAGGGGAAACCCAGCGCTTTCAATTCGGGCAAACGACGCACAATCTCAAAGCTGTAACGAGCCTCGGCGCTGATAAAAAATCCCAAGCCTGGATCCAGAATGATCTGTTCTTCCTTGATTCCCTGATCTGTGGCCCAACCGACCCTTTCCTCAAAAAAGGCCTTCACGGTCGAAATTACGTCGTCGTAGTGCCGGACTGCTCGGGTCGTCCGGCCATCGGCTTCCTTGGCGTGCATCAGGATGACTGGAACCCCAGCCTCAGCAACGATTTCAACCATTGCGGGATCTCGACGCAGTGCAGTCACGTCATTGATTACCTTTGCTCCCATAGAGAGGCATCTGCGAGCGACCTCGGCTTTCCACGTGTCGATGGAGATGGTCAACT
>WTIF01000362.1 GCA_011522845.1 Deltaproteobacteria bacterium | reverse complement strand
CTTGTCATTAATGGACAAACATCCAAGGAGCTTGTTTCTGGTAATTTGACTCAAAACTCTCAATCTCAGACTGGTACTGTAGAGTCCATCCAATGTCATCCAGTCCATTTAGCAATCGATTTTTGACAAATGGGTCGATCTCGAAACTAAATTCCAATCCTTTTGGGCTCTGGACTTTTTGATTGGGGAGATCAACTGTGAGTTCACAGCCAACATTTTCTTCAATTTCTGCGAAAAGCTGCTGTACGGAAGCTTCGGGCAGGGCAACCAGCAAAATACCATTTTTAGCACAGTTGTTGTAGAAGATGTCCGCGAAACTCGGGGCAATAATGCTTCGGAATCCATAATCGAGAAGAGCCCAAGGCGCATGCTCTCGGCTGGAACCACAGCCAAAATTGTCTCCTGCAACTAAGATTTGAGCCCCCTGATACCGTGACTGATTTAAGATGAAGTCAGGATTTGTTTTTTGCCCAGCATCATCAAGGAAACGCCAATCATGAAAAAGATGAATGCCAAAGCCTGTACGTTCAATCTTCTTCAAAAATTGCTTCGGAATGATTTGATCAGTATCAACATTGACCTGATCCAACTTAGCTGCTGTCGCAGTGAGCGTTTGAAAAGGTTGCATTCTTATTCCAGTAGAATCAGTTAAAGAGTTCGTGGATCTGTAAAGTGTCCCATAATTGCGGCAGCAGCTGCCATGACGGGACTAACCAAATGGGTACGTCCGCCTTTCCCTTGTCTACCTTCAAAATTTCGATTACTAGTCGAAGCACATCGCTCACCAGGCTGAAGAATGTCGTCATTCATTGCGAGACACATTGAGCAGCCAGGTTCCCTCCATTCGAAGCCTGCTTCGACAAAAACGTGATGAAGCCCTTCCTCTTCAGCCTGATTCTTCACCAATCCACTCCCAGGGACAATCATCGCGTGCACCTTGGAATTGACTTTGCGCCCCTTTACAAAGTCTGCAACATTGCGGAGGTCCTCAATTCGAGAATTTGTGCATGAACCAATGAAAACTCGGTCAATGTTGATTTCAACGATCGGAGTATTTGGCTTGAGGTCCATATAAGCCAAGGCGCGTTCGATAGCTCTTCGTTCGTTGGTATCTTCAATCTTCTGAGGATCTGGAACTTGCCCATGAATGTCTGTGACCATGCCAGGATTCGTGCCCAGGTCACTTGAGGAAGAATATCTTCGGCTGTCAAAACCACTACTTTGTCGTATGCAGCCCCATCGTCTGAAACCAGCTTTTTCCAAAAACTGACAGCTTGCTCGAATTCATCACCTTTAGGGGCGTAGGGGCGATTTGCCAAGTATTCGAAGGTTTTCTCATCAGGAGCAACCATCCCGGCTCTAGCCCCTGCTTCAATGCTCATATTGCAGAGAGTCATTCTGCCTTCCATTGAAAGCGCACGAATCGCTTCACCGCAGTACTCTAGTACATAGCCAGTCCCCCCGGCAGTGCCAATCTTGCCAATAATCGCCAGTATAATGTCCTTGGCTCCCACTTTATTTGGCAGAGAACCACGAACTTCAATTTTCATGGTCTTCGGTTTCTGTTGCTGCAGAGTTTGTGTTGCAAGGACATGTTCCACTTCGCTTGTTCCAATCCCGAATGCTAGTGCTCCAAAGGCTCCGTGAGTAGCTGTATGTGAGTCTCCACAGACGATTGTGGAACCTGGCAATGTTAAACCCTGTTCAGGGCCCACTACATGGACGATACCTTGCCGTTCATCATCTAAGTCAAAAAGTGTGATGCCAAATTCCTTGCAGTTCTGTCGAAGTGTTTCTACTTGCTTAGCTGAGACGGGGTCAGCAATTGGCTTATCTCTGTCCTTGGTGGGAACATTGTGATCTGGAACAGCATAGGTTGCTCCAGTACACCGTATGGGGCGCCCTGCCATCCTGAGGCCCTCAAAAGCTTGGGGTGAGGTGACTTCATGGACCAAGTGGCGGTCAATATAAAGGATCGTATTGCCATCTTGTTCGGTGATGACATGAGAGTTCCAAATTTTTTCAAACATGGTCTGCGCCATGGTCCCTCTTGCTTAATGAATACGATTGGATGAACTTGGCAGAACCAAGAATTCTATCTAAAGAGCCGTTGATTGAGAAAAGTCAAAACAACCTAATATTATTGGTGAAAATTCCGTGAGTCAAGTGATCAGCCGACTGTGTGTTTTATGTCAACGCTATTCAGATGTTGCGGGACTGGTCAATGGGTCGATCTGAGTTGAAATCAGATTTGCTGGCACGTACAGTCTCAACGCTCGAATGAGTCTTCCATCCTGCCTCATCAAGACTTCTCCGAGATCAGCCAGTTGAACTCCCATTGTCTTTTCAAAGACTCGACTGGAGTGATCACAATCATAGAGAGCACAAACGAAGAGGAAAGGTGACTTTTTCACTTCCTCTCTTGGAGACCAGAGATTTCTCTCAGTCTTTTCCAAGCTGTGTGGCCATGGGTGGTTTGGGAAATAGAAACTAAGAGCACTGCTCAATTGGTATTCTCTGCTGACAATGAATTCCGGGTCACTCAGTCCCTTCTCCACTAGTAATTTCCTCATTTCATCAACAGTTTCTGGCCACTGAAGAAACTGATTGAATCGATTGCTGAAAGTGTCATGGCTAACTTTTCGAAGTTGGTCACCATAAGCCTGAATTTCAGAATCTGTGAGATGTGTGCTCAGAAATTCCTCAAAAGCTTCAAAGCTGTAGAGCCTTTTGTGATGTGCCTCAAGTTTGTTGATTACTTCCTCCGGCACCCCATCGCTAATCAGAAGTTTTGGGCTGTCTAGTTCGTGAGCCTCCCATTCGTAAAGTGGATCGTAGGTGTTAACTACCGCTGCTGTGATCAAGCTAGCATTGATGAATAATGCTGCTCCAACCAAGGCTAACCTATATTTTTTCCAATGAATTGAGAGGGCCTGTCCCAGAAGAATAGCTAAGCCTAGGTAAAAGAGGTTCGTCCAGTGCGGGTCTGCGATAGATCCTCTCAAACTCATAATGGTGAAGAAAAACAGTGGATACAGTGAGAGCACTAAAATGACTGATTCAGGGTGTCGACCTGAACGAAAACGATCTTTCAAACTGGTTAATCCCAACCATCCCACCGTGGCCCAGAGGGGTGAAAATAAAAGTATATGGCCAATCAAAAAATGAAATGTGTTTTCACCAAATTCATCACCACCCATTCCTCTGCCAAATTGAAAACGGAAAGAGATCCAATCATGAGCCGCATTCCAAAAAATAACTGGCGAGAAGATTGTGAGTGAAATCACTCCAGCCATGTAAAGCCAGGGAGATTTCAAAATGTCTCGGGCGTCTCGGTAGATCAACGCATGAAAGAAAAGTCCGATATAAAAGAGAAGCATGATGAACTTGGACAAGGCTCCAAGACCACAGACGACTCCTATGAAAATAAGCCACCTTGGATGAGGTTCACGGTGATAGCGGACGAGCAGCATGAGTGCGAGCACCCAACAAAAAACAAAGGGCTGGGTGATGTGAAGAAAGACAGTTCCCAATGTGAAATAGGGCATTGAACTCAAAACAAGTAGTGTAAAAAGAGCTGCCCGGGTGTGGAAAATGGAGAGTGCTAAACGGAAGATCAGGTAGATGATAGCCAAATTTACAAGTTGAGCACCTATTTCTAGCGAAGTCTCGTGGTGTCCAGCGATGGTGGTGATAAAGCGTATCAGGAAAGCCACCATCGGAGGGTGCTCGTAGTAGGAAGCACTCAAAAAACGTGACCACACCCAATGGTCCAGCATATCTGGATGTGGATTCAAGAATTGGTTAAGCACCAGAAATATAAAGAAATTCAGCGCAAGGAGGATGATTGCGGATAGATGGGTTCGCATACTTCGGGCCTACACCAGTAGATGGTTTTTGTCGGGCGGCTGGCTATCAGTCAAAGTTTCCAACCCACTATGAGGCCTTGGTTTTGCGCTTTGGACGAGGAGGGGGGGCTTCTGAAATAATTTGCTCGCAGGTGGCCTTGTCAAGTGATTCAGCGTCCGTGTTTTTGGGGATTTTGAAATTCTTTTTGTTGTATTTGATGTAAGGCCCATAAGGCCCCTTAAGCACTTGAATTTCGCCAAAATCGTGCAAGACCTGCTTGGCTTTGCTTTCTTTGCCTTGACGAATCAACTCGATGGCTTCTTCCCGATCAATTTGCAGAGGATCAATTTCCTTGGGGATTGAAAAGAATTGATTACCAAGTTTCACATAGGGGCCGAATCGGCCTCTATTAACGATAATTTCCTCCCCAGAGGTATCGAAGTTGCCCAAATGTCTTGGAAGACTGAACAGCTTGAGAGCTTCCTCCAGTTGAATCTCATGCATGCTTCGATCCTTGGGAAGTGAAGCGAACTTGGGTTTATCTTCATCATCTTTGGTTCCAATTTGAACCATCGGACCATAACGACCAACCCTCACACTGACCTGACGGCCGGTTTGTGGGTCAGTCCCCAGAATCTTTTCTCCTTTGTCAGGGGGTAACTCCTGTTTTGCAGCAATGTTATCGTGAAAGGGTTGATAGAATTCGGCCATCATGGAGACCCAATCTCTTTTTCCATTGGCGATCTCGTCTAGGTCTTCCTCAATTCGTGCGGTGAAATTCAAATTCACGATGTCTGTGAAGTGATTCACTAAGTAATCCGTAACGACCTCACCAAGATCTGTTGGTCTCAACCTTTTATCTTCTCCTCTTTCGGCATATTGACGATCTTGAATCGTGGAAATAGTTGGAGCATACGTGGAAGGTCTGCCGACTCCTTCTGCTTCCAATTTTTTGATAAGACCTGCCTCAGTGTAGCGAGGCGGGGGTTTGGTGAAATGCTGCTCTGGAATAACTTCTTCAATCCCCAGTGACTGTCCCTTCTCAACTTTTGGTAGGATCACATCTTTCTTTTCAAGATCGGCATCAGGATTTTCAGAGCCCTCTGTGTAGGCTTTTAAGAACCCCGGAAATACAAGCCGCTGCCCCTTGACCTCCAAGAGGCACTCTTGCTGATTGCCTCCCTCCAACTTAAGAGTTGTCCGGGCTATAATAGCCTCCGTCATCTGACAGGCGATCATCCTCTTCCAAACCAGATCATAAAGCTTTGCCATTTCTGGGCTCAAATGAGCCCGAACATCCTGAGGCTTCATGCTCAAATCTACGGGTCGGATTGCTTCGTGAGCCTCTTGAGCGCCTTTGGCTTTGGTGGCAAAGCGACGAGGTTTGTTGAGAGCGTATTCTTTCCCGTATTCAGATAGAATGACTTGTTTAGCTTGTTGCAGACTTTCTTCAGAAAGCGTTGTGGAGTCTGTTCGCATGTATGTGATCAAGCCGCCGCTGTACCTGGGTATTTCGAAATTACCCTCGTATAACTGCTGGGCTACGGACATTGTTCGCCGGGGGGAAAATCCTAATTTTAGGGATGCTTCCTGTTGAATAGTGGAAGTAGTGAATGGTGCCACGGGTTTTCTGGTTGTCTCTTTTTCTTCGATATCTGCAATTCTACAGATTTTCCCTTGTTCCAATGAGGAGACAATTTCCAGAGCTGTGGCTTCATTTGGGATAGATTTTTCAGTTTTTTTGGATTTGTAGGAAACAACCTCTGCTTGAAAATCGTACTTTTCGTAGGCAGTCCGAATTCTCCAATATTCAAGTGGTTTGAATTCTCGGATTTCTCTCTCTCGATCAACGAGTATCCTGACGGCTACACTTTGAACTCTGCCTGCAGAGAGTCCGGGTTTCACTTTTTTCCATAGGAGTGGTGAGAGTTCGTAACCTACAGCTCGATCTAAAATTCTCCGTGCTTGTTGGGCATCTACAAGGCTGGTGTCAACATCCCTTGGATTCTGCAAGGCTTTTAAAATAGCCGGCTTGGTGATCTCATGAAAAACAATCCTCTTGATGTCAGGATGTTTTTGAAGTTTAAGTGCCTCAATGAGATGCCAAGATATTGATTCACCCTCACGGTCCTCATCAGTCGCTAGATATACCACAGTTTCTTTGGAGATTTGTTTCTTGATATCTGAGATCGTTTTTTTCTTGTCCTTGGTGACCTCATAACGTGGCTCAAAATGATTCGAAGGATCAAAACCAAGCTCTTTTTGAGGAAGATCACGGACGTGCCCCATTGATGCGACAACGATGTAATCATTGCCAAGAAACTTATTGATAGTCCTAGCCTTAGCTGGAGATTCTACAATGATCAGGTTGTTTGGCATGAAACGAAATCTGCTTTAGTGATCAGGGATTTGAAAAAGCTAATTTGATTAGCACTTCTAGGCGCAAGATGGCAAGCGGCATCTAGCTGGAAAAAAGTTTTGCTTTTGACCATGCCGTAAAGATTGCAAAAATACAAGCAGGCTACTTTTATTCAAATTTTCATAAAGAACATTAATAATCTGTTGATGCCACCTATTCTTTATCAATCAAGTTTTCGATATCTGAAACGTCATCCCTGGCAATTTGGATTGGCCGTCATTGGCGTTGCCTTGGGGGTCACCATTGTTCTTTCAATCGATCTGACGAATGCCAGTGCGCAAAGATCAATGGAATTGGCAGTTCAATCGGTGAGTGGTCGTTCGACCCATCAAATCATATCCAACCGTGACTATCTCTCTGAACAGACCTATCGCGATTTGAAACAGAAACTTGGTTTCAGGAAAGCCGCACCGGTTTTAGAAGGTTATGTGGTTTTGCCAGAGAAACCAGATCAGGTTTTCCAGTTATTGGGAATTGATCCATTTGCTGAAGCCCCATTTCGACCATATCTGCAAGACTTGGGCGGAGGAAACAACGGGAATCTTACAGCATTTTTAACAGAGCCGAATACCGTTGTTCTGTCATATGAACTGGCTGAACAGTTGGATATTCAGGTTGGAGATTATTTTGAAGTCGAAATCGGGGGCTTGCCTCATAAACTTCAGCTGGTGGCCTTTCTCAAAATTGATGACAACTTTTCACGTCAAGCACTCTCAAAATTGTTGATTGTCGATATCAGTACAGCTCAGGAACTTCTTCAGCAAAAAGGAAATTTATCGAGGATAGATCTGATTTTAGTTGGTGGTGACGAAGAAAATAAAAAACAAATTGAGCAGCTCAATGAGGTTCTTCCCAGTGGTGCCCGTGTCGAATCATCACAAACTCGACTCGAATCTGCTGACAAAATGACACGTGCCTTCCACTTGAATCTTTCAGCATTGAGTATGCTTTCGCTCATTGTAGGGATGTTCTTGATTTACAACACGATGACTTTCTCGGTGGTCCAACGCTACAGCTTGTTGGGGCAACTTCGAGCAGTAGGAGTCACAAGGGGTGAAATATTCCGCATTATTTTCATGGAAGCGATTGTGATTGGGGTTGTGGGGACTTCTCTGGGTTTGATCGGCGGGAGTCAGCTGGCAAATCTGCTTGTAATCTATGTTACTCAAACCATCAATGACTTGTATTATGTTCTTTCCGTTCGAGAACTTCAGTGGTCAAATTTATCACTTCTCAAAGGGATTGGTCTTGGAATGGGAGCAACTCTTCTTGCTGTGATCCCACCCGCCAAAGAAGCTTCAAATATTCCACCAAGAATGGTTTTGAATCGATCATCGCGTGAAGAATCCTTTCGCAGGACTTTGCGTTGGAGCTTTTACGCAGGCTTAGGCCTTTGCTTCGCAGGCGTCTCTTTATTGTGGCTTCCCTCGAGAGATTTAATCCTGAGTTATGCAGGTTTGTTTTCTCTAATCGTTGGCTTAGCATTTCTCACCCCGCATCTGACAAATCTCGCCATGAAACTGATAAGGCCCATCATGACGAAGCTTTTTGGGGTCCTGGGAAGTATGGCCACAAGAGGTGTTCAAGCTGAACTCAGTAGGACAAGTGTTGCGATTGCAGCCCTGATGGTGGCTATTTCTGCAGCAATTGGCCTTGGAATCATGGTCGGTAGTTTTCGACACACAGTCTTTTATTGGCTGGAACAACAGTTGTGGGCTGATGTTTACGTTGTTCCACCTGGAAATTCACGACACCTGGACAAGGTTTTGTTACCTGAGAGCATTGAAATCCTTGAAAACGCTGATGGGGTTGCTCATCTCACAAGAAATAGAAGAATTCGTGTGGAAACTGCTGCAGGGGAGATTGACCTATTGACTCTGGACTTACCCAATGAGGGTTACGCTTCTTACAGTTTCAAAGAGACTAGTTCAGACCCATGGAAGAGCTTTGATGTAAAACAATCGGTTGTGATTTCAGAGCCTCTTTCAAACAGATTGGGCCTGTCCATTGGGGACAAGCTTAGTTTGCCCTCTCCAAAGGGAGATAAAATTTTTGAAATCAAAGGGGTCTTCTACGATTACAGTTCTGAGAGAGGCCACGCCATAATTCATCGCAACCACCTGGAAAAATTTTGGGAAGATCCCAGAGTAAATTCAGTTGCACTTTATCTTGAAGATGGATGGACTCCTGAACGCTTTCAGGATGTTTTCGACCGATTAGAACTACCACAGCCTGTGATCATCCGCTCAAATGTCTCTCTGAGAGAAGTGAGCTTGGAGATATTTGACCGAACTTTTGCAATTACGGGTGTACTTCAGTTACTGGTGACGGGTGTTGCCTTTGTAGGCGTTCTCAGTTCTTTGATGGCACTGCAACTGGAACGTCAGAGAGAGTTGGGGATATTGCGTGCGACAGGAATGACCCCTGGGCAAATTTGGCGATTAGTGACTAGTCAGTGCGGACTGATGGGTATAGTCGCAGGAGTTCTCGCTATTCCAGTCGGGATAATGATGGCCATGGTTTTGATTTTTGTAATCAATCAGCGTTCATTCGGTTGGACCTTTCCAACTTTGGTAGAACCAAGTGTTTTACTTTACAACATGCTGCTGGCGGTCTTCGCCGCTCTACTTGCAGGCCTCTACCCAGCGCTGAAGATGTCCAAAGTGCCACCTGCAGTGGTTCTGCGTGAAGAATAAGGTTTGTGATTTTGAAAAAGAGGCCTCCCAAAATTCATAAAACTAATCGAACTGATTGAGCGATAATGAAAGTAGAAAGTATTCAAAAAAAATTATTCTGGGCGCTCCTGAGCACAATCACCTCGATTCTGTTATCAGGTTGCCTACCTGGACTTTCTGGGCCTGAATTGCCGGAGGAACCAGAGCCATCTCCGACGCCATTGATGGCTGAAGTGTTGATGAGAGTTCAACTGGATTATCTGGAGTTAGCGCGGTTAGATTTCTCAGAACTTCAAGAAAGTGCTCTCCTCGCAATGGAGAAAGAGATTGCAGAAGTGCGAGTTGTTACCCCTCAAAGCAAATCTGGAAGCCAAAGGGTTCTTTTCCGTGAAAGCACTCTGCTTAAACTGGACTCCCCTACATCTCTTCGAGAAATGTATGAGGCTCTCCAATCTCTCATTTTGAAACTGCATGAAAAGCTACCAGAATACCAGATAACTGAGCTGGAACTACTTGCTCTTAGCGCCATCATGTCTGGCCTAGATCCTCATTCGGTTGTTCTTCCACCATCAAACTACGCGGAGTTTAGCGAGAATACCCGAGGTCGATTTGCCGGCGTGGGAATTGTCATTGGAATTCGGGAAAAGCAATTGACAATCATTTCTCTGATGGATGGTGGGCCAGCTGAACGAGCGGGACTGCAGATTGGGGATCAGGTCAAAGAAATCGATGGTGAATCAACTAGAAAAATGAGCTTGAGCGCAATCATGCAGGGCTTGCGTGGGGAGATAGGCTCTGTAATGGGTTTGACCGTTGAGCGGTCAGGGGAAGAAATTACTTATGAACTTCAAAGAGAGGATATTCAAATCAGTAGTAGCGATTCTATAGACCTACGATTCGATGATGGAATTCCAGTTCGTTATGTTCGGCTTAAACTATTTCAGGAAGACACATCTGCTGATCTTGAAAAACAATTAGAAAATCTCGACTCCGTTGCAGGTTTGATCCTGGATTTACGTGGAAATCCAGGAGGCTTACTTCAGGAAGCGGTCAGGGTAAGTGACTTGTTTCTGCCCCCTGAGAAAAGAATTGTTGCGACACAAACCAACACAGACCTGACAAGCTACAACTCTCACCAACTTTTAAGTTCGCCTAAAATTTTAAACATACCCATCGTAGTTTTGGTCAATGGTCAAAGTGCCTCAGCCTCAGAGATAGTTAGTGCGGCACTCAAGGTAAACAACCGTGCGATCGTTGTTGGTGAACAGACATTTGGTAAGGGTTCAGTACAGTCTATCTGGGGGATGCCAGGTGATTTTGGTCTCAAAATGACCATTGCCCGCTACCTGACCCCGGACAATCGTTCAATTCAGGGTGTTGGCGTTCAACCAGATTTGCAATTAGACCCCCTTTATTTATCGGAAAACGACATCCATCTGCGATCGCTTCAACAAGAGAGTAAGGCTGAAAATTATATCTTACATTACATGCGTGAATCGGAAGACGAAGAAACTGATATGGACAAGCCACTCAGCGCGTCAGAGATTGAAAATGATGATTATGTTCGCATTGCAGTAAGTTTATTGCGAGAGCATCTACCTCTTCAGGAAACGATGAGAGAAACTCTTGCCAGATCGCATGCCATGCTGCAGGCTCAGGCTGAGAAAGAAATTGTCAGTGAAATCGCAAAGCAAGCAGAGTTGGATTGGGCTCTATCTACTTATCAAAGCCCATTGGAGTTGCCAGATCTGCAGGTTTCCTTTGAGCAAGAGAATGACTCTGGTATCTGGCAAGGAATCACTCCTCCCTTTGTCTCTGACCGCAAATTGAGAATTAAATTACAGCTCGAGAACAAGAGCAGTATGCCGTTGGAGAGAGCGTTGGTGGTGTCTGAAAGTCCTGAAGACTGGCTGGATGACATTGAGTTCCCTTTTGGGAAACTCGAAGGGGGTGAAAAAGGTATTTGGATTCGGGAGTTAGATCTTGATCAACAAGAAAATCTAAGTTGGCTTCCTCTGGATTTTCTGGTTCTTACAGGTGAAGACCAAGAACTATTGCGTAAAAATTTTCTATGGTCAGTTATTCCTGATGAATTACCGACTTTCAGCATGGGATTTCAGATAATTGATAATGGAACTGTCGGAAGTGTAGGCAATGGAGACGGGATACCCCAACCGGATGAAACCGTTGTTCTGAAGGTAAATCTAGAAATGCAGAATTCAAAAGAACTGGAGAATGTAGTTTTGAGAATTGGTAGCTCAGAGGATGGTTTGAACTGGTTACAAGACCGGGTGGAATGGAAAATTTTGAAAGATGGCCAGGCCTACGAGGAAAACTTAGTGGTTCGCATTCCCCAAGGAATAAAAGAACTTGGTCGTTGGCAAGTTGCGCTGTTTTTGCCAAGAGGAGACCAGGCTCCATGGAATTATCATTGGATGGGTGAGATAGGACCTGATGCCAAAGTTCAACCTCCAGTTGTTCAAACTAATTTTACTAGTGATGATCTACCCATCTTGACCACAGACAAAGAACTGATTTGGAATATTGAACTGAGAGACGATGATGGATTGGAAGACCTATTGTGCTTTGTGAATGGAAGAAAATTGAATTACTTCAGCTTGAATAATCAGCGTTCAGAGGTCCTTGTTTGGAATTCTCCACTGCTTAAAGGAAAAAATCTAATCGAATTGGTGGCTAGAGATTCACAAGGAGCTTCAATCCGTCAACAGTGGCATGTTTGGCGAGAGGACAGTGAGCAGGATTCTGCTGAAGTTGTTTTACATCAATTGGATTTGACCATACCAGAACACTGAGCAGTTCTTCTTAGGATGAAGAACTACTGAATAACTTTTCAAATGGGGCATGTCAGGTCTCTTGGTTTACAGAGCGGTTTCGTGGCCATCAAATGAACTGTAC
>WTIF01000290.1 GCA_011522845.1 Deltaproteobacteria bacterium | reverse complement strand
GGTCACTCGGTGGGAGAGTCGGTCGATGCCAAACTCAAACGCTGGATGGGGAAACAATATCTTCGAATTTTCAGGCGCGTAGCTCAGTGGGAGAGCACTACCTCGACACGGTAGGGGTCGTCGGTTCAATCCCGACCGTGCCTACCAAATCATTTAATTTTACCGGAGGCGACCATAGGCATTCGTAGATCGAAAGCTCCAAACAAGCAAGACGACTCAATACGAGTCAATGACCAAATCACCGCTCCGCAGATCAGATTGATTGATGGAGAAGGTGGACAGGTTGGAGTGATTACAGTTGCCGATGCCCTCACCAGAGCTCAATCGGATGGACTTGATTTAGTTGAAGTTTCTCCTAAGGCGGACCCGCCTGTTTGCCGGTTGATGGACTACGGAAAGTTCAAATATCAGCAAAGCAAAAGGCAACACGCTGCCAAGGTTCATCAAAAGGTAATACATGTCAAGGAGGTAAAACTCCGACCTAAGATTGAAGATCATGATCTGCAATTCAAGGTGCGAAACGCTCTTCGCTTCCTTGAAGATGGTGATAAAGTGAAAGTCAACGTTGTGTTCATGGGTCGAGAAATGGCCCACAAAGACTTAGGCTTGGTTCTTATTGAGCGATTTCAAAACATGATCGGTGAGAATGGGATTGTTGAGCAACCTGTCCGAAATGAGGGACGCTCAATGTTCATGATTCTCGCTCCACCTAAGAAGAAGTAATATGGCTGGCTACAAAATGAAGACCCACAAGGGTGGGGCAAAGCGATTTAAGATGACAGGATCGGGAAAGTTCAAACGGAAAAAAGCTTACTTGCGTCACGGCATGCGTAAGCGAAGTAATGATGCAAAGCGCAGCCTACGACAAAAGGGATATGTTGAGGGCAGCGACCATCAAGCAGTAGTCGCATTGCTCCCATACGCTTAAAGGATCTGACCAATGGCACGAATAAAAAGAGCAGTTCACGCTCGCAAAAAAAAGAACGCGTATTTTAAAGCTGCTAAAGGATATCGAGGTGGCCGCGGTCGCTTATGGCGAACTGTTAAAGACGCAGTTGAGCGCGCCAGAGAATATTCTTACCGTGATCGTAAGGTTCGCAAGCGCGATTACAGACAATTATGGATCATGAGAATCAATGCAGCCGTTCGTGAACATGGTTTGAGTTACAGCGTGTTCATGCACAGCCTAAAAAATGCGGGCATTGAACTGGATCGAAAATCACTTGCTGATCTCGCCTACGAAAACCCTGCTGAATTTGCGAAACTTGTAGAACAAGTACAGCAAAAAGCTGCTGCCTGATTTCATCGGGAGTCACATGACTCCCATCATTCTCCGTCCGCTTCTCCTGCCAATAACTTTTCCACTTCAATACGATCAAGCGGGGCCCAAGTACCTGCACGCTTGCCATCAGGATTTCTTTCTAATTTCTCCGATACTTCTTCTAGTAACAACTCTGAGTAGTTCACGTCCATAACTTCTTCCATGAATTTGGAGTGAAGAGTTAGCCGCTTCGGAAAAACTCCGAGCAGAATTTAAATCCAGTAAGTAATTGAACAACCAAGGAGTTTTTTGAAAGACTCTAACAACTTGGTTGACCAATGATGGACGACGATGCAAAAGCAGAGTGAGATGAGTGAGCCAATAGTACCTTCTCATCAAGGCAGGTAGTTGGTTAGCGTAATTAAACACCAGCTCATCTATACTTGGCTTCTCTTTCTGCTTTTTAAATATTCGATCAATCAGCAAAGCTTGTTCCATAGCATTGCTGATTCCTTCTCCTGTAATTGCATCCAAATATCCTGCCGCATCTCCCACCAATACCACTTTCCCAGTGCCAGTTCGTTTCACTGTTTGATGAAGCGGACCTATCCCAATCAGTTGATCTTTAGCTTCGCTCGAGAGCAGTTTTGGTTCTAAATTACTGAATACTTCTAATGTTGCTTTTAAAGAAATCGGCCTTTGCCAACTTGATATCAATTCTCGGTGACTTAAAACAGCAATACCAACAGTATTCGGGGATACAGGTGTGACATAGGCCTCCATATCCTTTGACCAGTGCACCTCTACCAAATTGGTCCATGGTGTAATTTGATAATGCTGCCTCAGGCCCCAACGCTTCAGTTTGGAGGGTGGTCCATTCAGTTCAGCCCACCTTCGAATGGGAGAGTGCAATCCGTCTGCAGCGATTAGTAATTTTGGTCTCAGGGTTTGGCTATTAAAGTGAACGATAGGTTGCTCTGCTGAGCCCTCCACTGTAGCAACCGTGTTTTCAAGAAGGTTGATTCCTGGTTCTTGTTCAACGGCCAGACTTAGTAGTTTTGAAAGTTCAGAGCGTTCAATTCCCCAACCATCACCTTTACCAAAATAGCCTGATGCACACTCACCGTTTGGAGCAATATATCGAATACCCGCAAACGGATGGTATTCTATTTTGTTGATCAATTTCTGAGGAACCAAGCGCTTCAGTGAATCAACTCCACCTGGCATCAGCCCTTCTCCACAGGTTTTGATCACGGGAAAGCTACGCTTCTCAATCACCGTTGTGTCTAGGCCTCTTCGCGCACATACCAAGGCTGCTGACAGACCTGCCGGCCCCCCACCTATGACAATTATCTCTGTCATCAGATTTTCCAGCTCATTTGCTGGCATACGTTAAGGTTTTGAAAATTAACAAAAAACTTATCGTTTCTGAACATTACTCTCCTAAGTTGCTGGTAATGTAAACTTTCCATGAAGGAGTCATGGCTGATGAAGGAATATTACCGAGCTATCTTTATTTCAGATATTCATCTTGGGACCAAGGGTACACAAGCCAACCAACTCTGTCATTTCTTGAAGCACAATGACTGTGATCAACTCTATCTGGTTGGCGACATCATTGATGTCTGGAAACTGAAGCGCAAGGTTTACTGGCCACAGGAACACTCCAACGTGATTCGCCGTGTTTTAACAATGGC
>WTIF01000093.1 GCA_011522845.1 Deltaproteobacteria bacterium | reverse complement strand
GCCATTCATCGTAAATCTGATTTTTGAAGACAGCACAGTCAGCAATCGTCCTAACTCCAATTCTTGCCCCGGTTCCTTTACCGAAGGTCCCTTCTCCAAGGTGTGTCATGGTTGAGAAGATGCGATGAGAAGAGTAGAAATAGTCTGTCTGGTCTTCGGACCAGATGACATCTTCACCCAGGAGTTGACGGTCGGGAAACTGATTCAATGTTTCTAGGGTAGATTGTATCACTGCTTCCACATTCGAAGTAATGCCGGCTGGTGTCTCTACCCGACAATCTGCCGTATAGTATTGGCGAATGTCTTCGACGTGTCTCTCTTCCCAAATTCTCTCTGTGATTCTTAGAATAAAATCTGTCAGATCAGCAAATTCCAATTCTAGTGCTGACATCAGTGCCCTCCCTCAAAATTCAAGCGATTCAATAGATCAATTCCCATCTGTCCAAACAGATGGATCATGTCTACAAAGACCCAGTTTTCGACGTACTTCCCAGATTCGCTTCTCCAGAAATCGATACCGTTGAAGCAGATATCCTTGTCACTAGCAGGATGTCCAAGGTATGGCCCAGTATGTTTGGCTATGACCCCCTTCCAACCAGAACTAGCAACGTAGTTTCCTTCAGCAAAGAGCGAATCCAAGTCACAAACTTTGCGGTCTGGAAAAGCAATCAACCAAGGTTTTTGATGGTTATCCTCAAAGGCTTGCAGACTGAGACAACCACCAATCCCTCCGGGACCGTACCATTTGACATCCTGATGAAAAAAGTCCGCAACCCCCATACTTTTGAGGTTATGTTGATCATAAAGGTTCAGGCCCTCAAACAGGAAATCTCGAATCAATTGAAGACTCGCCTCGGTAACAGCTTGTTCCTGCTTGTCTCTAATCACCCCATCTTGAGTAATCGGTACTGGGTAAATTCCTGGCACTCCCCGACAGGGTGGCAGAATGGGATGTCCGATCTGTTCAAAGAAATCAACGAGATCGAGCATCAGGTATGTCTCCACAATCCTAGCTTCTTCAAATCGACAGAATTCTGCCCAACGAATCTGGATGGGTTGCTGGTTGGCAGGAATTCTTAGGTGGCTGATTTGCCAATCTTGTTGAAACACCCCCTTGAAAAGCCCAGTTCCTCCCACCCAGTAACGATTATCAGGGCTGCCATCAGCGTTGCCACTGGAACTTCCACCAAGAAAAATATGTGTCTGCCGCTGAAGATCTGAGAACGACTCATAGAGCGGAAGCCAAAACTCATCAACCTGTGCAGTCGGGGAAGACAATTGATTAAGCGGTAAAAAACCAAACCAATTGGCATCCTGATTCTGATATCGCAATAGGTGCTTTTCAATGTCAGCAGGATTTTTCCAGGCTGTGTGGTGCCAATAGTCCCAAACTAACTGTTTATGTTGCTGATTTAGCTCACTATTGAATTCAAATATACTCATTCATTTTCTGATTCTGAAGGGTTTTCAAAAAACTCAGGGGATTTAGAGCCAATGAATTTAAGGACTTTTTCAACATCATAACCAGCTTGTTCAAGGACCCCCAAAATATCGATCAACACGAGATTTTCAGCGAGTTTTCTTTCTCCAGTAGACTCATCTGTGGCAATCCTCCAAAAATCCATGTAGCGGATATGAATCTTTTTGCCAGTCGGGGGAATGCCCAACCAAGAATTGGCAAAGGTAGTATCTTGATGACCGGCTCCAGCTACCCAATCACCTTCGGCGACACGCACCAAATCTGTAGCATGCTTGTCCGGAAAGGCATTGATAAAATCTCGACGGTAGTCTTCTTCAAATTCTTGCAATCCGTGTTTTGTGCCGACTCCCGCGGGTCCTTCCCAGACCATGTCTTCAAACCAATACTTCTTCATGAGGCCAAGTACATTCTTGTTCATGGCTTCGTACATATCTTCGATTAGTTGCTTGTTGTCCTGTTCTTCCACTGGATAATCCTGATATTGAAAATTTCTTCACCCCTTAACGGCCCCTTGAGTCAGACCAGCAACAAGTTGCTTTTGAAAGACCATCACAAGCACAAACAGTGGAGCCGTGATGGAGACCGCGGCAGCAACGGCTTCGACCTGATCTGTCGAAGTTGTTTCACGATTGAAGTACCCAGAAATCGCGGGAACCATTGTCTGATTCTGGGCATCCAGCAAGAGAGCTGCAACCAAGTAGTCGTTGTACGCCAGTAAAAAGCTGAAAAGCCCTGCTGTCAAAACTCCAGGCCACATGACTGGAATAATCACTCGTACAAATGCTTCTCCATGTGAACAACCATCAATTCTGGCGGCCTCATCTAGTTCGCGGGGGATGTTCTGAAAAAATGAGCGGAGCATCCAGATCGTGAAAGGCTGGTTGATTGATGCGAGTACCACAATGATCGCCCAAGGTTGGCCGTATAAGGTCGGTGCGGCTTCCCCAAAAATAGGCCGTAGCCATTCGGCTGAATTGATGAACCATGGAAGGTAGCCTGAAACCAGTACAGAGTGCGGTAGAGCTCTGAAAACCAAGGCAGTCATGAGAATCCAGAATGCCCAGTTTGAACCTGATCGAGCCAAACCGTAGCCCGCCAATGTCCCCACCGTAAGCGAAATAGTCACGACTCCAGTCGTTACAAACAGTGAGTTCAAAAATTGTCTGTAGAATTCCTGTTCGATCCAAACTGATTGAAAATGCTCAGTGGTCATCCCCAACAGTGGAGTCATCAAGAAAAAGTCTGCTCCCAGCAGATCCTGCAAAGCCTCACTAAGCTCAGCAAGGATGACAGCAGCAAAGAGCCATCCGATTGAGATACCAAGGTAAAACCAATTTTTGGATCCCAGATTTTTTTCTGCCTGCCAGCGTTTAATTCCTAGAAAAGAGACAGCAACCCAAAGAATTATCAACAAAAGGTCAAATAAGTTTAATGAAGCACCAGCGGCGAGAGTTCCCGGGCCAAAAATCACCACAAGTGGATTG
>WTIF01000193.1 GCA_011522845.1 Deltaproteobacteria bacterium | reverse complement strand
CTTGATGAATGTTTGAAAACTTTTCATGAACTCGCCTTTTGTTGATTAGAAAAAAACACTGAAAGTGTGGCCGGATACAATATGGAAGTAGGTTGTTACTGGAGGATCGTACTCAGGACAAGTCGATTCTGATTTTAAACGAATTGTAAAATAAATCATTGTGTTGATTTCAGGTCAAAATCGTAAAATATCAGCAACCGTACAGCAAGAAGATCAACGAAGAAATCAGTTTAGTGGAAATTCAGTGAATGACGAATTCACATGATTATTTCAATTCTCAGCTAATTTGGTGGTTTGTTGGTGTAGGCAAGTGACTTGGTAGAAAAATCTAAAGTTTCAGCCTCACAGATAGGATGTTAACTTGATTTGAATAAAGTCATCAGAAGCGAATATGTAGGATGGATCTGAGGTTTGAGCTCCAGAAAATTCTGTTACTGAAACTTGAAGACTAAAGTTTTCGTATATTCTTGTTTCATATTCTAGAAAAGTAGTTGAGTTATACCTACTCGTGTCATAGACAGTCCCGCCCAGAAAAGAACTATCGGACATGTCGTTCAGAGTAATTCGGTATCCCGCAAAAATATCCTGATCAGCAAGAGTTTGGGGCTCTTGTTTGGACCTACCATCATGCTGATATTCAAATAAAATTGAAAAATCAGAATCAGAATCAAATATCTGGTAGAAGGTATATTCGAAACCAGAGACAGCCGCAGTATATGTCTCTGAAAATCCGTCTCTCACAATGACTTCGGTTTTGAAAAGCAAGTCAACATATGTGTATTGGAAGTCCAAACCTAGCTGGCTAATTTGTCCATAATACGGAAATAACTCAGCTGCTGAGTTTGGTAAAATGAGGGGCTCTCTGCTGGTTCCCGTGAAGTAGCTCAGACCAAAATCTACGTCAGAAAAGTAGTGACTATATCGAAGAGCAACATCTAAGTTGTGTAGGGCGTCTGTGGACTCAAATTCTGAATTGTCTTTTTCAATTTCTGTAGGGCCTCTAAATCGCCCTTCACGACCGGAAAAACTTCTCTCTCTAAAGTACGGTAGGAGGTAGATAGAAAATGTCCCGTACTCTGGAAGAAACCTAAGATTGATCATTGGTTGACCTAATTTTTGGTCTCCCGAGAAGTCTCCAGAATCGGTCTGATTGATCACGTCAACTAAGTTGATCGATTCGGCAACACCCCAAAAAACTGTGTTGACACCAACCAAAACTTCTATTGGATCAGATTCTAAGAGCCAGTACCCTTCCCGAATATCAAGGAGATCTCTATTCTCGTCAATCCCATCTTTTCTGAAGAAAGGGTTGATGGTAATTGAGTGATTACCATCTAAAGGATAGAATATCTCGAAAAATCCTTCGACAGAGGTTTGAAAATCATCCGAAGATTGTCCGACCCACTTTGGAGGATTCTTAAAATATCTAGTTTCAATCCCCAACGATAACCGGGTATCAATATTTTCATTACCGAATAGACTGCTGGTAATGAAGCAGAGAAAAAGGACGTTTGCGAAGAAAAGATTATAAAATGAAGACATGAGTTACCGAATACGGCTTAGCTTTCCTTTCTCAAAAGCACTATCAGTCAATCCGGTCTTGAACTGATAATTTTTCCAAATTAAGTCTGTTTGCTTCTTGGTTTGTACATTTTTCATAGCAAACCTGTGAGAGCGCCAGATGCCATCCAAATATTCTCTGTAGTCAGATGCTTCCAGTACCTTCAGTAGTTGACCTCTACGGTCATAAAACTCTAATTTTCTTAGTTGAAAGATTGATTGGTCAATCCAACTTATTTGTTTGGAATATCCCGACTTTTTGTATAAAGGTACTCTTTCCAAAACATCGCAAATCAACTCTCCGCATGGCTCCTCTCTCAAAAATTTATATGAGAATTTTTTGAGTTCAGTAGCTGTAAAATCTTCAAAAGCGAATTCTGATCCCACAAATGGACCTGACTTATTACTTGAGGAAATTCTCTTAACCCTTTTTAAAGCTGGTAGATAAAGCCACTGATTATCAGGTTCTAGAATCTGTGCATGGGAAAGAAGAGCGGTTCCTTTGATGTCCCGGGGTGTGTTGAAGAGCACAAGACTTTTGTCTCCGACGTCCTCATTTTCTCTTTCCAGAGTAGTAAAACTAATTGATCTTGTCGTTTCGTCTCCTGCAGCATTTCTCAAAATCATTGTCATTTCTACTTGGCTGTCTCCATAACCATTGTCGGATCGATCTGATCTAGCAGCTATTTCGTAACCTTTGTCCTCGGGTGATTTGCCCAAGGCTGTTGCAGAAAGAGAAAGCAGAAAGATTAATGAAATGATCAAAAAAGTTTTTGAATGATTTTCCGTTGCACTGATCGACATAGTAAATTCCTTATGCTCCAGAAGTTGCAGGAGAGATGGTATTAACATTTTTACTGTTGGAAACAGCAAAATCATTTTTGAAAAGAAGAATGGCAGGCAAAAGTAGAAAATCTAGAATGAGTGCAAAAACAATTGCCAAAATAGTCATCAGTCCCATGTCTACATTTAGTTTAAATGTAGAGCTTGTTAGTACTCCAAAACCCACAGCTAATATGAAAGTATTGATGACAATGGCCATTCCTACATTATCAAAGGCATATCGAATCGAATCTTCAACACTTAGTTGACGATCTTCTCGTGCTCGAACATATTTTGAAAGGAAATGAACAGTATCATCGACTACAATTCCGAGAGATATTGAGGCTACTGTAGCGACCGAAAACCCAACATCACCCACTAGAATTGCCCAGGCACCAAAGGTAGTAAGGATTGGTAATCCGTTTGGAATTAAACTTAATAAGCCCAATTTAAAACTTCTCAAGGCGATGATCATCATCAAAGCAATTGCAAAGATTGCTATCATTGTCCCAGTAATCATACTACTGATGTTTCTTTCAGTAATGTAGGTGAACATTACGCTAGCGCCAGTTGGTTTTGATTGCATGTAATTA
>WTIF01000271.1 GCA_011522845.1 Deltaproteobacteria bacterium | reverse complement strand
GAATCAGCTCGTACGACTACAATTTTCTCACCACCGAGCAGATTGCCTGAATCCGAAGCTTCTTTGAAGGCGACCTCTGCTGAGCCTGCCATATCTGGTGTCAACGATTCGATGGGCCCTGTAAAACCAAGGATAATCCCCATTTTAATGTCTGCCAATGCAACAGCTGGAAGAACCAAGCTTCCCGCCATCAATATAGCAACTTTTCTGAAAAATTTGTTTCTCTTCATTTTGCCTCTTGAAAAGCCTTCACAATTAAGAAATCAAGAACCTGCGGAATTTGTTCAGAACTAATTGGATAGATCCCAACTTGCTGTCCACAAGTTACTTGTGAAACACCTTTATTACATGGATTTATAGAAAAGGTCTAGAAAGTACATCTTCGAGTTTTGTTCAGAATCATAAACTTAACCCACAGGATTGTGATCCTATCAAGTGAAAGAATTATTTTGATGTTTCAGTTCCGGCCTTTTATCAGTGTGCGTAAACAAATCAATTTATTAGAATTTCCATTTTGAATTCCCGCCTACAAATTTGAGAAAGGTTCCTATGGTCTATGATGTCATTGTTGCTGGTTTAGGCGGAATGGGCAGTGCTACAGCCTGGCAATTGGCGAAGAAAGGTCATTCAGTATTGGGGATTGAACGCTTTTCACCTTCCCATGATCAGGGTTCCAGTCATGGGGATAGCAGGATCATACGCTTAGCGTATTTTGAAGACCCTGCATATGTCCCGCTGCTAAAAAGAGCCTATGAACTCTGGAGTGAAGCTGAAATAGCTTCTGGAGAGGACCTGTTAACAGAAACTGGTGGATTGATGATTGGCCCCAGTGATTCCAAGACGGTGGCTGGTGCCCTTCGTTCTGCTCAGGAGTGGAATCTTGGCCATCAAATGCTTAGTTATCAGGACATGAGAGAACGCTACCCACAGTTCATTTTGAAAGAAGATGAGATTGCTCTGTTTGAAGAGAGAGCTGGTTTTGTTCGGCCGGAGAGAAGCTGTGCAACTCACAATCAGCTGGCTGAGCAGTCTGGTGGAGAAATGCGATTTGGTGAGCAGCTCATCACATGGAAGCCAGATGGGGATGGTGTTCAAGTGGTCACAGATAAAGGGACTTATCGGGCAAATCGATTAGTTATCTCTGGGGGTTCTTGGAATCCAAAGCTGTTGGCAGAATTGGAAATCCCCATGGAGGTCAAACGTTTAACGTTATTTTGGTTTGATGTTGAAAACAGAGATCAGTGGCAGTTAGGTAATATGCCAATCTATATTTGGGAACCAAGTGACATTGAACAATTTTACGGGTTTCCTGCGATTGATGGGCCGGATGGTGGAGCAAAGGTGGCCTACTTTAGGGTGGGCCCAGAGTGCGATCCAGACAGGGTTGACAGAACCGTAAGACCTGAAGAGATCGAGCAGATCAGGCAAGCGACAGTCAGACTAAATAGGTTGACCGGCGCTCCTTTGAGAACAGCGACCTGTCTCTACACAAATACTCCTGATGAACACTTCGTGATTGGGTTGCATCCAGAATATCCTCAAGTGTCTCTGGCAGCTGGTTTTTCAGGGCATGGTTTCAAGTTCGCAAGTGTGATCGGAGAGGTTATGTCGGATCTGGCAATCAAGCAGTCAACAGAGCATCCAATTGACCTTTTTTCTCCAACTAGATTCCTGAACTGAATTGGATTTGAGTTTGAGAACCCAAGCTCTCTATGTCTTTGCTAACAAATTTGAAGAGTTGTTTTTCCAATCAACTAAGTTTACTTTGAATAAATATAATTATAAATCAAAAAAACTTGGAGGCTGAAGGAAAATGACAGCTAAATCCCTCTCGTCGCTTTCGTTTTATCAAAATTTGTTGATCAATCAGTGAGGAGGTAAAAGCAGTCTTTCTCACCACCTAAAATGATTCATCTGGAAATCTGGCTGGGCTTCATGTTTTTGAATTTCAGCGTTGATTTCCTGATCAGAAGCATCCCTCAGAATTCCATCTCGCACCCAGGCCCCTGCAATTCCAAATTTTTTTGCACCCTGGATATCGTGTTCGATTGAATCCCCTATCGCGACAGTTCGAATCTTTTCAAACGAATACTCTCTTTCAGCATATCTATACATTTCTTCATATGGCTTACCAATCCAGAGAACTTTACCGCCAGCTGATTCGTAGTGTTCTGCAATTTTGCCGGCTCCATAAGCGAGACCCTGTGGCGTGAGCATCCACTTGTCAGGATTAAGACAAACACAGGGCAGTTCTTTGGATAGAGGAATCTCCAATTTCTTGGTAGCTTTATCCCAAGGTTCTACCTCTCCCCGGCTCCCACTAAGAATCAACACGTCTGCATCCTCTGGATCGGCTACTTCCTTGAGCGTCGACCCTAAAAGAGGAGACCGGTCATCGTCTCGAGCCATTACCCAACATTTGGATCCATCTTCGAGTCCAAGCTCAGTCAGTCCCCTAGTAAATAAGTAATGTCCAACCTCTCCAGACGTCACGACACCCTGAAAGAATTCCCTTTTCAGGCCCAGCTGTTCCATGCGCTGATAATTTTTCTCTGCTCTTTTCGCTGAATTGGAGAGAAGAATTACTGTTTTTTGAGTTGCTTGGAGGTTCTGAAGAGCTTCAATGACCCCATTAAAAACAGACTGGCCATTGTGGAGTACTCCATATTGATCCAGTAGAAAGGTTTCATAATTATGGGAAAGCTCCTCGAGGCTGGTGAAGGGGATATTCAGCATAGCTTAGACGCTTAGTAAGCCCTTCCAGGCAAGTCGAGCGGCTCCTGCCGCAGCTTGATTAGAGGCAACATTCTGCATTGGAACTGGGATTTGCTTTTGGCGAAGAGCTGTCCAAACAGAATTCTTGGAACCACCTCCGACAGTACGCAGTGATTTCAAATCTGGGCCTCCTAGTTCTTTTAAACGCTTGTAGGCCAGCGCTTCCACTTTGCTCATTCCTAGTAAAAGACCATGGAGGAAAGTTTGATCATC
>WTIF01000181.1 GCA_011522845.1 Deltaproteobacteria bacterium | reverse complement strand
GATCATCAGGGAGCGGGTACAAAATGGCTGACATCACGTTGGAGGGGGTCACCAAGCAGTTTGGTTTGGTCACAGCGGTGCATCGCTTCAGCCTGGAAATCGCCGATGCAGAATTTGTGGTTTTCGTTGGCCCATCTGGCTGTGGAAAGTCTACGACCTTGAGGATGTTGGCTGGTCTTGAGGAAATTACTGCTGGAACAATCAGCATCGATGGAAAGGTCGTCAACAATGTCCATCCGAAAAATCGTGATATCGCCATGGTTTTTCAAAACTACGCCCTTTATCCTCACCTCAGCGTCTTCGATAATATCTCCTTTGGACTACGGGCAAAAAAACTTCCAAAGTCTGAAATTCAACAGCGTACCTTAGAGGCTGCTGGCATTCTGGGTCTAACTGATTTATTAGCACGCCGACCTGGTGAACTCTCTGGGGGACAGAAGCAGCGTGTGGCAATGGGTCGAGCGATTGTCCGCAAACCGAAGGTCTTTCTTTTCGATGAACCCCTCTCCAATTTGGACGCTAAACTCCGACACAAAATGCGGGCTGAGATGAAGAAGCTGCATCAACAGGTGAGAACAACAACAATTTACGTCACCCATGACCAAGTTGAGGCAATGACGTTGGCTGATCGGATCGTCATCATGAAGGATGGGCACATCGAGCAGGTTGGTAGCCCAGATGAAGTATACCAGCGACCTCAGAGCCAATTCGTGGCGGGCTTTATCGGCTCTCCCTCGATGAATTTTGCTGCGGGGGTATTGGAGGGAAATCTTGAAGCAAAGCGCCTGACCACACCAAGCGGAGGCAGCATAGAACTCGGCACCTGTTCATATCCAGCAGGAACAAAGATGGAACTAGGCTTTCGACCTGAACATATGGAAGTTGCTGAAAAGGCAGATCACAACGAGGATCAGATTTCAATTAATGCCCAAATCTCTGTTGTTGAGCCGATGGGCCATGAAACTGTCCTAATTTGTGAAACTGCTTTTGGTGAAATCACTGGCAAATACACTGGTGCTCACAAATTCATCCCAACTCAGCAAGTGCACTTCCAAGTGAACAAGGAGAAGCTGCACTATTTCGATGCCCAAACCGGCAAACGCTTGGAGGTTCCATCTGCTTAGTGTTTCAGTTTGGGTAAATCCTGTTAGCAACTTCATTAAAAATCATAACCTAGCATCCTCCAATCCGCAGAAGGGGTCAACGGGCGAGGTGCCATGCCATGGGGTTTCACCCAGCATTGCGTTGAGGACAGCTGACTGCATCTGCTCGGTTGTAGAGTAGGTGTTGATATAAGTAGGAACGCGTGGGGCATCATAGAGGTGGTAGGGATACCCGAAAGAGATCATTGCTGTCGGGACTTCGTGCCAGAAACGTTGCATCGAAAACCGGAAGCCACCCATCAATTTCAACCAATCAATGAAGATGTGATTGCGCGTCAACAGTGTTTCTTCCCCAAACAAGTAGAGTAACAAGTCGTAAGCACTTGGATCAACTTTCTCCCCTGCCCTGTAGACGCTGACCTCAAAGCCTTTTTCCTGCATCATTTCTGGTAATTCAAAAGGTATTGGATCTGTTTGGAATGGGTCAACGATTCCTCCGGAGATGATCAGTACCCTTCGATGTGTTTCTGGAGAGATTGGCAGCAGTTGTTGAGTGTCTTTCACCAAGGTTGGGACCCGTTGATGCAGCTCTTTTGCGAAGGCCTCATCCGCTGCTCGATCACGCACAGGCAAAGCTGGAATGCCATTGTGCAATCCAACCCTCGCTTTTAGGGAGAGAATCCTGCTGACAGCTTCGTCTACTCGTTCCAGACTTAACAGCCCATCTTCAATAGCTTCCTGCAACCACCTGAGATCCTGCTGAGGATCATTAGAAAACAGGATGATGTCACAACCAGCAGAGATGATGTTTGGCAGAAAATCTTTGCGCTTCGCGAAGGCGTTCAGTCCAGCCATTGCCGTGGCATCTGAAACGATCACCCCATTGAATCCCAGATGATCTCGCAATAGGGCCTGAGTGAGATGCCTGTTGATTGTCGCTGGGGTGAAGGCATCTGCTTCAAAACCAAGCTTACGGACCCAGGCTGGGAAAGCAATGTGTCCTGGCATTACGCTGAGGACACCGGATTTAATGGCATCTCGGTAAAGGCTACCGAAGGTGGCTTCCCAGTCCTCAACAGAGAGTGGGTTAATTGTCGTTACCAGGTGTTGGTCACGGTCATCGTAACCTTCACCAGGCCAGTGCTTCGCGGTTGCTGCCACCCCATGGCTCTGGAAGGTGCGAATCTGGGCCATCATGTGTCGACGGATCCGCTCAAGGTCTGAGCCAAAGGAGCGTGTGCCTACAATGGCGCTACGGAACTCCTTGTTGATGTCCAAAAGCGGTGTGAAAGTCCAATTAATGCCATTTGCTAAGCCATCCATCGCCAAAATCTCTGTCGCCCGCTCAGTAGCTGTCACATTGTCGACGGCAGCAATGCCAAGAGGGTTGGGAAGAACAACTCCACCCGGTTGGGACATGCGACTCCCTTCCAGGTCTGCTGTGATCAGCAAAGGGACGGGCGCCTGCGCGTGGAAGTCATCACGTATTTTTCTTTCAAAATCTTCATCCCCACTCACCTTGCGGGCCATAGAGCCAAGGCCAAGTCGTTGCAACTGGGCTAATTCTTCGGGATCATCCGTACGGATAAGAACATTGATCAACTGTGCTAGTTTTTGTTCCAGACTCAGCGATTTGAGAACGGTTTCCACCCAGGTGGCAGCTTCATCATCCAGCAGAAAGGGGAATTGTCGAGGATCGAATTGCTCGGTCATTGTAAAATTTTTGGGTCATTGAAAAAGCAGCATTTTCTCATGCTTATTTCAGTTGGCTGATATCTTGTTTGTTCAAATCTTACCAAACGGTTTTGATTGACCCGCCATCAACTGCGATGCTACTTCCTGTGACGTAGGAGGCAGCCTCTGAAAGTAAAAAAGCTCCCATCTTT